>CAYUAV010000187.1:0-7044 GCA_964442665.1 uncultured Bacteroidales bacterium | reverse complement strand
CGGTTATTACATGAGAATAATTCTCATCCTGAAGCTGAAATAGATAAAGTCACAATTCCACAGGCTCCGAGAACAGTAACAGCATCGAGTAGTTCTTCCTGAAGCAATACAGTCTGGCCCAGCTGATTGAACAGCTCAATTATTTGAGCTTGCTGATCTTTACCTGTATTATTGAAGCATATACACGTCATAGACTCACGGATCTCAATAGCTGTATTAGGCATAATCCTGACCGTTGGATGTTTTCCAATGACGTTTTCAATCTCTGCCAGTGAAATACCTGTTACTGTCGAAACCAGTATCTGACCTTGTTTGATATGAGGTTTTATTTCTTCGAGGAGTTTAATGAATTGCTGAGGTTTTACGGATACAATAATAATGTTGGCATTAACGACAGTTTTTTTTATATCGCTGTCGATTACATTAAATCCTTGATCTTTAAGATACTTGACCCGTAGGATCCTTTTTTCGCAAATGATTATGTTGTCTTTCTTAAAGTTATCCAGCGAAAGAATTCCTTTTGCAATAGACGAACCCAGATTACCTCCGCCAATTATTGCTATATTATTGAATGGTGTCATGTTTTTTTGATAGCAGCTATTTTCTGGCAGTAAAGATAATTAAAGGTTTTAAACTCAAAACCCGGTTTGGGAAATTCCAGCTTGTCTGGAAATGATACGTACTATACCCATGGCTAAGGAAGCAACGATAACAATAATTGTTATGAGATATGCCCATGTGTTTGCTCTTTTTGATTCGGCCCACATAGTAAAATCGCAATAAACATAGTATGAAAGATCGAACTTCCATTGAGCCTTGCCCTCAATAATTTTTTGTGCATTTGTACTAAGCAGAGTGCCGGGTAGCAGAACAATATGTTCATAATCTTCATCGGCGGGTGCAAAAAAATCGATATTCAGTTTTTGGTCGAATACCTTAAATGCCTGGGGCTCGGTTCTTATAAGACTGGTGAAAGCATTGGTCTGGTAAAGTTTGTCTAATTTCTTCAGCATTAAGTAAGCGGATGTGTCGGCGCAATTATCTTTTAAAATGGTAAAACAGGGTTCGAATTCTTCCAACATTCTCTCTTTTTCTTCTGATAAGTTAACCGTTTTAAAAAATTCAGAACCTGATAACCGGCTTGTTCTCAATAGCTCGGAATAAAATTCTTCGAATGTATTATCACGAATAAAAGTCTCAGCTTTTTTTTCCAGCTCATTCTCAATTTGCGCGTGTTCAACAGAATCTTTACCGGCAAAAAATATGGAATCTGCTGCGGGATCTTCGTTGATAAAAACTTTTATTTCTTCTTCGGTAAAATAGTCGGAAATCGGAAAATGGCGGAAAGGAAATAGTTGGGCATAGGTTTCTTCGTATCTGTATTTTGTATAGAACCATCGGAATTTTTTCTGCAACATCATGCTCAGATTTTGTGTTTCAGATATATTGTTTTTCTGATGAAATTCTCTGTTCATTTCTTCGACACTGGAATATTTCTTTTTAACAGTGACCAGAGCAACGGTATTCTTCTCAGCGCTATCGTATTCCATTTTGGTGGATTTCTCCCAGGTTGAATCGATAGAGATGAAAAAGGGATTTTCACTTAAATCCGAAGAATCAAGCCTCGCAACCATTATGCGTTCACAGGAACCGTCAGGATTTATTTTAGTGGTTATGGTGTAATCGATGCCGCAGGCGGCAAGAAAGAGTATAAAAAGTATACATATTATTGCTGTTAAAGTTCGGGTAATTTTTTTCATGGTTTTATGCTTAAAGATTTTGAAAAGCACTCCTGTCAATGTTTTTCTTCTGTAGTATTTCCCTGTATATTTCGGGATAATTGATTTTTAGATAGGAAATGATAGCACTATTTTCCTTTAAGAGTTCATCATATTCACGGATCAAGAGTTCAATCTGGGAATCCGATAAACTGTTAAAATCCTGAATACTTGCAGGAAGCTTTTTTTGTTGAACTGTTTTGTCCGCCTCAGTAATTTTTGATTGCAGGTTTTCAAGCTTTCTTTTAATTTCAATTTGCTGCAGGAGGAAAAGACCTATCAGAAAGACTGCTGCAATATTTATGGCCATACGAAAGGCATGATATATTAAATCAGGTTTCGATACGCTTCCCTCTAATTTATCAGGAACATCTTTTCGGGAATGAGGGCTATTAATTTTTTCAAGAATGTTTTGTATGGATTGCTGCTGGTTTTTATCCGATGGAATTGATTCACTCAATAGGTTCGAAAATGTATTTATCAGCTCATTGTCTTTCAGCTCAGCCCTGCAGCTCTCACATTCTTTCAGGTGGCTTTCAAGCAAACCGGTTTCTTCTTTGTTGAGCTCGTTATAGGGTAACTGCATTAACAGATACCGGAAATATTTACAGTTCATAATTCTCATTTATAATATTCAACTTTGTAAACCTTGATTAATTTTTCTCTGATAGTTTTTCGGGCATGGTAAAGGTTGCTTTTTATATGCGTTGAAGGTTGCCTGGTGATCTTTTCTATCTCGTCCATTTCAAGTCCTTCCAGATCTCGCAGGGTAAAAATCACGCGTTGCTTGGTACTTAATGTTCGGGCAATGCAGCCAATAATTTCAGCCAGATCTTTATTATCATAATGTACTTCCTGATTGGTCAGGTCTGCTTTCATTAAAGCTTCATCACAACTCACATTTGAGAGGAATTTTTGCTTTCTAATTTTATCAATACACAAATTTGTAGTTATTGTATACATCCATGTCGTAAATTTTACCCTGTTGTCGTATTTTGAAATATGCCTCCATATTTTAATAAATGCTTCCTGCGCGGTATCTTTTGCATCTTCTTCATTGGCCAGCATGCGGAAACTTAACCGAAAGGCATAACTGTAATAATGCTCACACAGAATTGCAAATGCATGCTGATTACCTTCCTTACATTTTGCAATTATTGAATTGATTTCATTTACCGGCATGCTGCAATTTATATTTTTTTATATGATACGTAACAAAGCGGCCGGGGTAAAAAAAAGCCTGCTGAAACCAGCAGGCTTTATCAGAACCTCTATTGTAATCCTTATCCTGTGATGGCTTTAATACCCGGGAGTTCTTTTCCTTCCATATATTCAAGCATAGCTCCGCCACCGGTGGAAACATAGCTCACTTTATCGGCCAGCTTGTTTTTGTTGATTGCCGCTACCGAATCGCCTCCGCCAATCAGGCTGTAAGCTCCTTTCTGAGTGGCATTAGCTATGGCATGCGCTATACTGGAAGTACCTTTGGCGAATTTATCCATTTCGAAAACACCCATGGGGCCATTCCAAAGGATGGTTTTTGATTTCTCAATTATATCGCTGAAAATCTTTATTGTTTCAGGACCTATGTCGAGACCCATCCAACCATCAGGTGTTTCATCCGTTTTCGACTCTTTTGCATTAGCGTTGGCGTCGAAAGCATCTGCATTAACGGCATCGACAGGAAGAAATACTTTTACATTTTTGGTTTTAGCTTTTTTCAGGATATCCAGGGCCAAATCGAGTTTATCCTCTTCACAAAGTGATTTTCCTATCTTGCCTCCCTGAGCTTTTACAAATGTGTATGTCATGCCTCCGCCAATAATCAGGTTATCAACTCTGTCGAGAAGATTCTCGATGACAAGAATCTTATCAGATACTTTAGCTCCTCCCATAATAGCAGTAAATGGTTTCTCAGCAGCTTTAAGCACTTTATCCATGGCCTTGAGTTCACTTTCGATCAGGTATCCGAACATACTGTTATTAGGAAAATAATCGGCGATGAGAGCAGTTGAAGCATGTGCACGGTGCGCGGTACCGAAAGCATCGTTAACATAGCAGTCGGCATAGCTTGAAAGCTGTTTCACAAAATTTTTCTGACTTTCTTTGACTTTAGCTTTTGCTGCTTTTTTTTCATCGTCCGAGGCATTGTCTGCAAGGTGATAGGGTTTTCCTTCTTCTTCTTCGTAGAAGCGAAGATTTTCAAGCAGTAGTATTTCGCCTGGTTTTAACTCTGACGCAAGCTTTTTTGCATTTTCACCGATACAATCGTCAGCAAATTTTAATTTCTTGCCTATATTCTTTTCAACTGCGGGAATAACGTGCCGTAAGGAATATTTTTCTTGAGGTTGCCCGTTAGGTCTTCCGAGATGAGACATCAGAATAAGTGAACCCTTATCGTTCAGAATCTTGTTAATGGTCGGTAAAGCACCTTTTATCCGGGTATCATCGGTTACTTCAAAGGTCTTTTTGTCCAGCGGCACATTAAAGTCAACTCTGACAATTGCTTTTTTACCCGCAAAGTTATAATTATCAATGGTTTGCATAGTATTACGGTTTGAGGTTACAAATTGAGCAGCAAAGGTAGAAAAACTATTTTTATTTACCTTTGAAGGATTCTGTTCTCCAGATGATATTATTTTTTGAATTGCTTTTTAAAAAGGATTGTAATAATGTTTTTCTCGGATATTATTGGACAAAAAGAAATTAAAAATAAATTAAGGGCATCATTAAAATCGGGCCGGATTCCTCATGCACAATTATTTTACGGACCGGAAGGTTCCGGTACCCTGCCTTTGGCTGTTGCCTGCGCACAATTTATAGCCTGCACCGGCATGAAAGAAGATGATTCATGCGGAACATGCCCGAGTTGTCAGAAATTTGCTAAACTGATACATCCCGATCTGCACTTTGCTTTTCCGGTAAATACGACATCCAGAGTTACAAAGGATCCGACGAGTAATGATTTTATCAGTGAATGGCGCGACTTTGTAATCACGAATCCATACTTCGGTCCTGCAAGCTGGTATAACTTTATAGGCATTGAGAATAAACAGGGTCTGATTAGTAAAAAGGAAGCAGATTTAATTATACAAAAGTTAAATCTCAGACCTTTTGAATCGGACTTTAAATTCATGATTATATGGCTTCTTGAAAAGATGAATCCGAGTGCGGCCAATCATCTGCTGAAGCTTATTGAAGAGCCTCCTCTCAATACTATCTTTCTGCTTGTAAGTGACGATCCTGATCAGGTGTTACGTACAATTGCTTCACGAACGCAGCCGGTAAAATTATCATGCATTGATGAGGATTCTATGATGGATGCCCTAAAGGCAGATGGCAGTTTATCTACGGTGCAGATAAAAAATATAGCACATCTGGCAAACGGAAATTATATCAAAGCCCTGAATTTACTGAGCAGTTCCGATGAAAACGAGTTTAACTTCGGAAAGTTCGTCAATATTATGCGTTATTGCTGGTCAAGAGAATATCTCAATGTAAACGAGTGGGTCGAAGAAATGGCAGGTTTGGGAAGAGAACGGTTAAAATCGTTTTTCAACTATGCATTGCGGCTGGTTCGGGAAAATTTCATCAGTAATACAGGAATAACCAAACTGTTATACATGACTGACAAAGAAGAAGAATTTTCTGCGAAATTTCATTCCTATATAAACGGGAGTAATATCACCAGACTATTTACAGAGATAAACAGAGCTTCGACTGATATCGAACGTAATGCTTACCCCAAGATCGTGCTCTTCGATTTTTCACTTCAGGTGATGAAACTTATCCGCATGTGAGTATCAGGTTTTAATTTCCCAATCAATTCAAATCATTTCATTAAACACGACCGATCAGAATTAATATCTCCTTTTTTTATAGTTTTGTTGGTTCAAGGGATTTTTTATCGGATGGCATAATGGAGCATGAAAAAACTGAAATAAAAGAACAATCTACGGAAAATCTGACCAGAGATGAAGTGCACTGTCCGCCCTCCTGTATGCGGGGTTGCCATAAACTGGATTCTTTCGACTGGTTAAAAGAGATATCATTGATTGAAGAATTTAATGAGATTGTTGAAGTACAATTTAAAAATACCCGTAAGGCATTTTTTCATAATTCAAACGAACTCCGGCTGGAACAGAACGACATAGTTGCTGTTGAAGCTTCACCGGGGCATGATATAGGGCGTGTATCGCTTAAGGGGCATCTTGTATTGTCAAAATTGATTTTGCAGGGAATTAACTACAGGGAACAGGAATTTAAAAAAATATACCGTAAGGCAAAACAGGCTGATATCGATAAGTGGAAGGAAGCGATTGCACTTGAAGATACCACTATGCTGAGGTCGCGCAAGATAGCCGAAGATTTGAAACTTGACATGAAGATAGGCGATGTGGAATATCAGGGCGATAAGACCAAAGCTATTTTCTACTATATTGCCGATGAACGTGTCGATTTTCGCGAACTTATCAAAGTACTCGCCGATGAGTTCAAGATCAGGATTGAAATGAGACAAATTGGCGCCCGGCAGGAAGCTGGACGTATTGGGGGTATTGGTTCGTGCGGTCGTCAGTTATGCTGTGCATCGTGGATTACAAACTTTGTTTCGGTTACTACAAACGCTGCCCGGTTTCAGGAAGTTTCACTCAATCCCCAGAAACTGGCAGGACAATGCAGCAAACTTAAATGTTGTCTGAACTATGAACTGGATGTTTACCTGGACGCGCAGGAAGATTTTCCGGATAACTCTCTGAAACTGGAAACAAAACAGGGGCATGCCATGCATCAGAAAACTGATGTATTCAGAAGACTCATGTGGTACAGTACTGACACGGAGAAAGGCAATATTATTACCTGTCTGTCGGTCGATCAGGTCAAGGAGATTATCGCAATGAACCAGCGTGGCGAAACACCCGAAAAGCTAATGGGAGTCGAAGAATCGTCAATTGCAACTGTAATTGAATATCAGAATGATGCCGGCCTTGAAAGTCTGACACGCTTCGAAGATGCTCCCGACACATCCCCCTCCCAGCACAGAGGAAAGAGGAAATTCAGAATGTACAATCGTAAAAGCCGCTAAATATGAGTAGTAAATATTTTCGGTTTGCAAGTGTATTCGTTTTGCTGATTTGGTTGGTAGCATGCAACAAACAAACAATTACCGATCAGGTCGTTTCACTACCGGCTGTAGGCTGGAACTATACTCATAAAGTTAATTTAGAATATGTAATTTCCGATACAATGGTAGCGTACGATATTCTTG
>CAYUAV010000186.1:0-7051 GCA_964442665.1 uncultured Bacteroidales bacterium | reverse complement strand
CTGAGGTACTTTCATATGGCACTGACATATTTTCAGGTGGCATAGGCATTATGGCATTGTATAATAAACACAATGGATTTGATCCGACTTCGCCCGGATTTTATTTGAAAGCAAAGGGAATAGGTTACCATAAGTTGTTGAACAGTGATTACCAGTATCAAAAAATTGACTTTGATTACAGGCATTTTTCCCCTGTAATCCGTAAAGGTTCATTAATTGCATTACAACTCAGATCAACATGGTGTTTTGGCAATGTTCCGTGGACCAATATGCCACAGCCCGGTGGTCCGGACGATTTGAGAGGATATTACCAGGGACAATACCGTGATAAGAACATGGTTGTATTTCTGGCCGAATACAGGCATTTCTTCAATCGTTCAGGGAGTGACAAGCTCTCACGACACGGATTTGTATACTGGCTGGGTGGAGGTACGGTTTTTGAGAAAATCGCAGAAATAAATCATGGTATCCTCAGCACTGGTGCCGGTTACCGCTATAAACTCCAACCTGGGATAACTTTACGAATTGATATGGGTTTTGGCACAGAATATGCAGGTATCTATATGGGTTTAAATGAGGCCTTTTAAACTATGTAGAATTTTATTACTAACTTAAAAACCAGTACAATGAAAAAGCTGTTTTTAATATTATTGCTCGGACTGCTTTCTTTCCCTGTGTTTTCTCAAAACTCAGCGGAAGATCAAATGTTGAGCAAGAAAGAACAGCGCCAATTAGCTCGTGAACAAAGGCTTTCGGAAAAATCTGATGCCGCCGAGAACAGTAAAATGATGACAGCTGAAATGCTTCAGGATCATCGTTTTATTCTCGAAGCTGATTTTCTTGCCGGAAGAACAGGTTCACGTTACCCTGTTAATTCGACGTTGAATTTCGTAATGCTCGACTCAACAAACGCAGTAATACAGATTGGTTCTTCAAGCGGAATAGGTTATAACGGCGTTGGCGGTATAACCATTGAAGGACGTGTAACGAAGTATGATTTAACTAAAAAGACAAATAAAAATGGCACCAGTTATTCATTAACAGCCTATGTTATGTCTTCATTGGGTGAATATGATATCCAATTCTGGATATCTGAATCGGGAAATGCTGAAGCAACCATAAGAGGAAATTTCTCAGGTTCAGTAACGTATTCCGGTCGTTTGGTACCATTAGGTCAATCACGGGTCTACAAAGGTATGACAACCCTATAAATCCAATAGAAGGTTGTTACTCCTGAACAGGACCCGGGACCTTATCTAAGTTGTAACCCTGTGATTCAACTGCAGGGTTTTTTTTAATTTCCGTAACCGTGAACTATTGGGATTAGCCAGCCGTATATGCTTTTTACTACCATTCCAGCAGAATCTCTGTGACAACTGTTCCCTAAATACTATTATTGTTCTTTTCCGATTTTTATTCGGATAAATAATGGAGTCTCATTAATAAAATTTTTAAACCTTATAAAAAATAAATAATTTCGAGGTGGGAATACAATAATATACCTGAATCATAGTTCGCTAACTAAACTATTTATCGAATATGGAACCAAAAACTAGTACTCCAAATCCAGGTGCAATGCGACAGGAACCAAAGAAAAAAGTTCCTATGTACCTCATCGCCCTCGTTATCACTCTGTCTGTTATCGCCATACTACTTGGCATAAAGCTGTTTATCGATACGCGCAGCCATAATGAAAGTATGCAGTATATCGAATCGGAAAAACAAAAACTTGAAACAGAACTTAACGGACTTATTGTTGAATACGATTCATTGAAAACCAATAATGATTCGCTCGCAGGTCAACTCACTGCAGAACAGGATAAGATAAGGCAACTTTTACGAACACAGGCATCAAGTACAACTAAGATCAAAATGTACGAAAGGGAGCTTGAAACCCTGCGTAAAGTTATGCGAAGCTATATTGTACAAATCGATTCACTCAATACGCGTAACCAGGAATTATCAGCAGAGAATGTAATGGTCAGACAGGAACTCACCAAAGTATCTACCGATCTGGAAGAAGTATCCCGTCAGAGAGAAGTACTATCTTCAACGGTTAAAATTGCACAAAAACTCAATGCCAAAAATATTGTTATTGATGGATTGAATAAAAATTCGAAAGAGACCCCGAAGATCAAAAAACTTGAAAAGATCCGTGTATGTTTCACGGTTCTTGAAAATAGTGTAGCAGAACCCGGTAATAAAATTATTTATCTGCAAATTATAAGGCCTGATGATGTAGTGCTTTCTTCGCCTGAAGCAGGTACTTTCATGTATGAAGGCGAATCGTGGGTTTATTCGGCAAAACGTGATCTTGAATATGAGAATGCGGATATTGATATGTGCATATTTTGGGATGTTACCGAAGAATTGATTCCCGGTGCATATTTTATCAGCATATATGCCGAAGGATATGAAATAGGCTCAGGAACATTTGCCCTGAAATAATTTTATACTATATTATCTGAAGAAACTGCCGTCGGTATTAAACAGTACGGCAGTTTTTTTTTGTTTAACCGCAACCTTTGTATTTAAATATCAAAATCGGCAATTCATAAAAAGGAAGCAGGAATTAAGCGATCATCAACTCCGAGATTATATAATCTGCAACCATTTTACCCTCTTCGCTCAGATATAATTTGCTATCCTCATGCTTTAATTTTTGAGATCTTATAAACTTATCGGCTTCATGCGTTAAGTATTGTAAAAAATCGGACCCAAATTCTTTTTCAAGACAGATAAGATTAATCCCCCACATGGTGCGCAACGAGGTAAGTACATATTCATTATAGGCTTTGTTTGTATCTATTTCTTCCCAATTAAAATAATCCGACAGTCCATTTTCTAGGTTATACAGATAATGTGTATTGTTTGCGATATTCCAGCGTCTTTTTGTACCATTATAGGAATGTGCCGAGGGGCCAAATCCCATATAGGTTTCCCGGGTCCAATATCCCAGATTGTGCCGTGAATAAAAATCCGGACGTGCAAAATTGGAAATCTCATAATGTTCATAGCCTTCCGCATTGGCAAATTGCATTAAAGTTCTATACTCCCTGAGACTTTCTTGCTCCGGAATTTCCCTGAGTTTTGCTTTTTTCCGCAAATAAGCAAAAACAGTCTTTGGCTCTATGGTAAGATGATAGGCTGATAGATGTGGAATATTAAATTGCCTCAAAGTTTTTAAATTATTATTCCAATCCCTGTTAGATGAACCGGGTATACCATAAATTAAATCGATATTCAGATTACCGAAACCGGCTGCCAGGGAATTTTCGATACTTTTTAATGCATCGGCCGCCGAATGAAGCCTGTTCATCAGTTGTAAATCGCGGTCGTGAAATGACTGAACACCAATACTCAACCTGTTTATAGGTGTGTATTGTTTTAGCAATTCAAGGTATTCTGGTTTTAAATCGTCAGGATTTGCCTCCAGAGTTACTTCCGCTGAAGTTTCGATTGTATAGTTTTTATATAATACTGAAAATAAGTCAGCCAGTTTATCTATTTTAATTACCGATGGCGTACCTCCGCCAATATAAACTGATTGAAAATTGATATTTCCCGCTTCAGCATTGCGCTCCTTAATTTCCTGTGCAATTGCCTTAATAACCCTTTCTCTTTGCTTTAATGAAACGGTAAAATGAAAATCGCAGTAATAACATTGCTGGCGACAAAATGGAATATGAATATATAATCCGGCCACAGCACTGATCAGTTAGAATACAACAAATATACGCTCAATAAGGTTACTATTAATGATCGGTTTAAATTACTATTATCAATCAGCATTTGATATCGGAAGTTATATACACTGTATCGGCCGATTTAATTATTAAACGGATGATGGTAATTCTGATGAATAAACTTCAACTGTTAATTTGTCGGAAAGCTATAATTTTTTAAATATCTTTATTATAAGAGCTTTTGGATATTTGCTATGCCGAAAAAAAAACCAACAGTGAAAGAAACCGAAACATCCCTGAATACAGGGAGGAATTCCACACTGTGGGAAGAAAAATATCGGTTGCTCCTTCAAAATATTCCATTTACACTCATCGAAATCGATAAGGATACCTTAATTAATTTAACCGATGATGTTAAAGATCTTCTGGATATAAAAACCTGGAAATCACAAGTTAAGCTTTCACATGTTTTTGTCGATTCAACGAAATTAGCTGAAAAAATCGAAGCTCATCAGAAACGCTTTGACCTCAAAAAATATAACAAGAAACTCATATTTAATCATATTATATCATTCTCCCCGATAAATCATATCTATCACATTGAAGCTGTTCCTGTAAAGAAATCTGAAAATACTGACATTGAAAATACCCTTAAACTGGATCCGTTTCACAGTTTTATCGAACAGTCTAACCTGGGCATCTGTATTATCGACTCAAAAGGGAACATAGTTGAATGGAACCAGGCGATGACCGATATTTATGAAATACCACGGGATGTGTATCTGAATAAACCCGTTTGGGAATTCGATTATGATTATCTGCCCTCCCACCGAAAGAATGAAAAAGAAAAAGACCGTATCCGGGAATTTATTATTAATTACCTCAATAAAGAAAAGAAAACCCTGTTTGAAGAAGAATACGAAAAAGAAATAAACGGTAATACCAAATTTATTCAATACAGGGTATTCCCCATCCGCACCGAGACGGAATTTCTGTTTGGCCGTATTAATATCGATATCTCGGAAAAAAAAGCATCTGAGATTGAATTGCATGAATATAAAGAACATCTGGAGGATCTTGTAGAGCGAGGGACCCTGGAGTTGCAACAAAATGAGGCCCGTATGCGATTACTGCTGCAATCGATACCTATGGCTTACTATTCGTATAATCCTGATGATAAAAGCGATATTTGGTACAGTGAACAGATCAAACTATTGACGGGTTTTTCCCCTGAAGATTTCAGAAAAAATACCACACTATGGGTCGAACGAATAAACCGCCACGATTATGAAATTGTAGGCGGTACTTTTAACAAATTTAAATTTGATAATCAGAAAGTATCCTGCGAATATCGATGGAAAGATGCCAATGATCAGGAGATCTGGATTTTCGATCAGGCGGTTCTGATCGAAGCCACGGATAAACATCCTCAGCAAATTATCGGTTGTTTCATGGATATTACTGACCGGAAAGAAGCCGAAAATGCCATTATCGAAAGTGAACGCAACTACCGTGAAATATTTAATAATTCGGCCGATGCCATCGGCATCATCAATCCGAAAACAGGTGAAATAGAAGATGTGAATGATACACTTCTATCTATGTTCGAGACTACCTACAAAAGAGCATTGACCAGCGACTTTGAAAGATTTTCTTCGGGTATTACGCCCTATGATCATGAAAACGCTGTAAAAATGCTCGAAAAAGTCCTGATCGGCGGACCTGAACATTTCGAATGGTTGGCCCGGACCGATAAGGGAAACCTGTTCTGGGCCGATATCAATATGAAGCTGGTTATCATTAACGGTGAAGCTAAAATTTTAGCCATCGTCAGAAATGTTGATGAACAGAAAAAGGCCGAGGAAAAAATTAAATACCAGCGTGATTTTGAAAAACTGATTCTCGATATTTCATCCCGTTTCATAAATATTCCTATAAATAAAGTCGATCGTGGTATTGAGAAGGCATTAAAGGAAATTTGTCATTTTTCAAATACGGATACAGGGTACCTCTTTCTATTCAATGATACAGAACAAACCATTAGTATTACCCATTACTGGCATAACGATTCGGTAAGTATTCATATCGATCAGTTAACAAATGTTCCCTATACATTTACACAATGGCATACACAACTCATTAAAGCAAATGAGGTAATCAAAATTGAGAATATACGGGATCTTCCTCCCGAAGCAGAACAACTTAAGGTTATCATTACCGGTCAGCATGTAAATTCAATTATAGACGTCCCTTTGGTTTTCCAGAATACCATAATCGGATTCCTCGGACTGGGAGTAAATAAGAAAGGCAGGAACTGGCTTTCTGAAGAAATTGCACTGCTAAAACTCACCGGACAGGTATTCGTTAACGCTATAAAAAGAAAAGAATCGGTACAAATTATTCTGGAAAGTGAACAAACACATCGTGAAATATATAATGCTACAACGGAAGCCATTATAGTACATAATTTCAGAAACGGAGAAATCCTGGATGTCAATAATGCCATGATGAGCATGTTTGGATATTCTTATGATGAAGCCTTGAGAATCACTTTTAAAAACATCAGTTCAGGAATCGATGATTATACTTATCAGAAAGCTATAAAGCTTATTATCAAAACCGTTAAAAAGGGACCACAGGTCATTGAATGGCAGGCAAAACGAAAAGACGGAACACTCTTTTGGGTTGAAATATCATTGAAAATTGCCGAGATAAACGGGCAGAAACGCGTGTTATCCGTTATCCGTGATATCAGTGAGCGCAAAAAAGCCGCCGAAATATTACGTGAAAGTGAAGAGAAATACCGACTGCTTATCGAAGGTCAGACCGATCTGATAATTAAAATGGACCCGAAAGGGCGCTTTCTGTTCGTTAGTCCTTCCTATTGCGAATTATTCGGCAAAAATGAAGAAGAACTTCTGGGAAATGTATTTTTACCTTTTGTACATGCGGAAGATCGGGATTTGACACTCAAGGCGATGAAGAATCTATACAGCCCTCCTTATACCTGCTACATTGAACATCGCGCTTCCACCAAATATGGTTGGCGTTGGCTTGCCTGGAGTGATAAGGCCATGCTTAACCATAAAAATGAAGTTGCCGAAATTATTGGCGTTGGCAGAGATATTACCTATCAGAAAGATGTTGAAGAGGCTCTGCGACGAAGTGAAGCCAGATTCCGTTCTATTGTTCAGCAACTTTCTGATATTGTTTTTATTCTTGACAACGAATACCAGATCGTATATGATACACCGTCGATCAGGCAGATATTGGGTTATAACGAAGGATCTCTGGTAGGTAAGAATATTTTTGACATTCTTTCACCCGATGAAAAAAATATCGTACTAAATAAAGTTGAACGGCTT
>CAYUAV010000185.1:0-7059 GCA_964442665.1 uncultured Bacteroidales bacterium | reverse complement strand
TCTCGGAACGTTCCATATACCGGCATTGACAGAAATTTTCTGCTAAGGGGAAAACCAATTGCATCCTGATTTGGAGTTACGGTTGTCTCGAAAAAACCATAAAGAATTGCAGGTGCTGAAATTCTTTATGGCTTTAAATGCGGTTTACGGACACTATTCTATTTGAAGTATTCTTCCGGATTAACTTTTTCTCCGTTCTTTCTGACTTCATAGTGCAGATGGGGACCTGTTGAATACCCCGAATTACCAACGTGTCCTATTACCTGTCCCAGGGTTACTTTATCTCCCTTCTGAACTGTAAAGTCGTTTAAATGAGCATACCAGGTTTCATATGTATCATCATGCTTAATGACGATAAAATTTCCCCAGCCTTCTTCATGGGTAGCTTCGATGACTTCACCAGCAGCTGCCGAAACAACCTTTGTGCCTGAAGGGGCTTTTATATCAACGCCACTGTGTATAAAATTCTTTTTTGTTATAGGATGCTGATCTTCAAATCCGAATTTCATGGTAATTTGTCCTCCATCGACCGGCCTGATTTCAGGTGGATTATTTTCATAATTATTGGTTGCAAAAGCCTGAATCAATAAGGCGATAACCGGTACTATCAGGAGATAAAGCAACTTTCTTAATTTAGATGTTTTGTTCTTTGTTATCATTTCAATTCTTTTTTTAATTAGTACTTGTTTTAAATGATTTGTAATCCCCGATAAACAGCTCATTTCATTACCAACAGCGAGCAATTTCAGGTAATCGGATAAACTGATATTTTTTCTGATCACTTTACTGTCGGCCAAATATTCGTGAGTCGACTTCAGGGATTTTTTTATAAGAAAGACAAAAGGATTGAACCAAAATGCAATATAATAGAGTTCCGTTATTATCAAATCGAGTGAGTGTAATTGCTTCGAATGTATAACTTCATGCTCTAAAACGGCATCGGAATTTTCGATTCCTGTATAGATGGCTGGTATGAATATCCAGTTAAAGAATGAAAATGGTGCATTGTAACTTGATTTTCTTATCAAGGTGATTAGTCCGTACGATGATTGACCTGATTGCAATCTGAGTTTAATAATTTTACTCAGTGCAAATAAAAAACGAAACAGGAATACGAATGCCCCCGCTACATAAATAGTGGCAGTTACACTGCTAAGATTAAAAACATGCATAGCAGCCGGAGATGCCCCTGCAATTAAATCGCCGTAAGGAATTTGCTGAAATTCATTTATCCATACGCTGTTATTAATTAATGGGCGATTAAAAAAATTCAAATGTTCAAGGAATGGAAAGATCAGTGAACAGGGAATAATGAAAAGGAGGTAAAACCTGTTCAGAATATGGAAAGTCGTACCGTAAAATAAAAACCGGTAGAAACTATACATTACTCCTGTGATAATGGATACTTTAATAAAATACACGGTCATACTATATTCCTGTTTCCCTTTTTTTATTGATTTTATCTTCAACCAGTTGCCTGATTTTTTCCAAATCTGAAACAGTAATATCCTCTCCTTCCGTAAAAAAAGAGGCAAAATTCGCCACCGAGCCATTAAAAAAGCTTCTGATTATGCTTTTAAAATGAATTCGGAAATACTCTCCTTTTGAAATTAACGGATAGTACTCATGCACCTTGCTATAGGTATTGTAGGTAAGAAATCCCTTCTTTACCAAAACCCGGATAACTGTTGAAATAGTTGTATAAGCCGGTTTCGGTTCAGGGAATTGCTCCACAACATCTTTTAAGAAAGCCTTTTCAAGTTTCCAAATGTATTGCATTACTTGTTCTTCTGCTTTTGTCAGTTCTTTCATGGTTCAAATATAATTATTATTATAAAAATACAACTACATATATAGTAATATTATTAAAAATATAATTATACAACATATTATATATTGATTATCAATCAACTAAAAAAAGAATCAACAATAATTTAAGTCAGTTTTTTTGGCATTCAGTTATTTTATTATACTTTAGCAAAAAAAATGACTGAAGGTCATTTATTAAAACAGAGTAAAGAATGGGCATAAATGAACGCAAGGAACGTGAGAAGAATCAACGCAGAGAGGAAATACTGAGTGCAGCTGAAAAACTCTTCTTCACAAAGGGAATTGAGAATACCACTATGGATGATGTGGCTGAAGAGGCCGAACTAAGCAAAGGAACTCTGTACCTTTATTTTAAGAGCAAAGAAGAGATACACTGGGAAATTACCCACCGGCATATACAAAAAGTACTTAAGGACATGGAACAGGCCATGAATCCATCAGCAAATGCAATTGAAAACCTGCTTACCATGGCAAAGGTCTTTGTCGATCATTTCGAGGAAGACCATGCAGAGGCCCATTCCATTCTTTTTTTCCAGACCTGCGATCTGAAAACGCTTAATCTTGATATGGACCAAATCAATAAAGCTTTTTTAAATGATTCTCCGATCCATATGGTTACCGAGTACGTGAAGAAGGGTGTCGAAGAAGGATTGATTCGTGACGATATTCCGGTAGAAGCTTTGAGCAGCACTTTATGGGCTCAGTTGCTGGGCGTAATGCAGATAATCACCGTTAAAAGGGAGCTCTTTGAACTGATCCATGTGAGTAAAGGAGCCATAATCGACAGTCATATTAAAATAGTATTAAACGGAATTCGTAACAGAAATGAAAAAAGTTAAGTTTATAGTAATTCTTGTTTTTCTGGGAGTACACATCGGAATTCGGTCCCAGGAACCGCAACTGGAAAATTATATTCAGCAGGGGCTAGCAAATAACCTGGCATTGCAGCAAAAACAGGCCGATTATGAGATCAGTCTGCAGGCGTTACGATTGGCAAGCGGATTATTTTATCCGACCCTGGGAATCGATGCACGTTATACGATTGCCCGGGGTGGCAGAATTATTGACTTCCCGGTGGGGGATCTATTAAATCCGGTATATTCGACTCTAAATCAGTTATTGCAGACAAATCAATTTCCTCAGCTGGAAAACGAGGAGTTTCCTTTTTACCGGCCAAAGGAACAGGAAACTAAACTAACCCTGGTTCAACCGGTCTTTAATCCGAAAATCATTTACAATTACCAGATTGAAAGGGAAAAAGTTAATTCTGTACGAACCGATGTCAATATCTACAAGCGAGAGCTCATTCTGGAAATTAAAACTGCGTATTACAACTACCTGAAAACTGTATACCTGCTTAAACTGGTCGATGAGACACTCGATTTACTGGAAGAAAACCTCAGAGTATCGAAAAGCCTGTTTGAAAACGATAAAGTTACTTCCGATGTTGTTTTTCGATCCCAAGCCGAAAGGGAGAAAATATTGGTAAAAAGTGCCGAAGCTGAACGGGCGAACCAGATAGCAAGGGCTTATTTTAATTTTTTACTGAATAAATCCCTGGATGAAGAAATTCAGATACCGGAGTACAAAGGTATATCAGAACTTCCCATGGCCACGGATATTGATCAGCAAATAGCTATTGGCATTGAATCGAGAGAAGAAATATCGCAACTGGATATCTATCAGGCTATAAGTCAAAAATACCTTTCATTGGCCCGATCGTCAAACTATCCCAGCATATTTTTCGTTGCTGATTATGGAATCCAGGGTGAAGAATATTCTTTTACAGCCAATGATGATTTTATGCTGGCCTCTGTGGTATTGCAATGGAATTTATTTGAGGGATTTAAGAACCGTGCCAGTGTTCAACAAGCTAAAATTACCAGTCACCAGCTTGAGATGAAACAACTCGAAGTAAAGAAACAAATTGAACTTCAGATAATTAACGCCTACTACGATTTGCAGGCAGCTGTTAAGTCCATTAATGCATCACAGGCCCAGCTCGAATCTTCGGAGAAGGCTTTTAAAGTCATAAATGAAAAATACAGGAACGGGCAGTCACAATTAATTGAATATATCGATGCCCGTACCAACATGACAACCAGCAGGCAAAATTTGATTATAGTTTATTTCGATTATAGAATAAAACAAGCTGAATATGAGCGTGCAACAGCAAGCACAACTTTACAATAAACTCAACCGTGTTAATAAGTAAAACCATGAACAGACCAGTAATTTTTGGGATCCTATTCTTTACGGTAATTTTAACATTATCATGTAAAAACGGAAAGGAAAATAATACACTCCTCGGAAACCGGGTTCCGGTAAAAGTCATAAACCTTAAAAAGGAATTTATTTCTTTTCCAATAAGCACCAGCGGTTCCCTGGCTTCAAAAACGGAGATGAAACTCAGTTTTAAAACCGGAGGGATCATCGACCGCATTCCTGTCGAAGAAGGACAAACTGTTCAGAAAGGCCAGCTACTGGCTCAGTTGAATCTTTCGGAAATAGAATCGATGGTTAACCAGGCCAGACTGGGATTTGAAAAAGCTAAGCGCGATTTGAAACGAGCAGAAAATCTTTACATGGACAGCGTGGCAACACTTGAGCTATTGCAAAATGCCCAAACCGCTGTCGACTATGCCCGTTCTCAACTTCATGTTGCCGAATTTAACAGGCAATATTCGCAAATTGTCGCTCCGGCAAAGGGTAAAGTACTGAAAAAACTTGCTGAAGAAAATGAAATAATAGCTCCGGGATACCCACTGTTTTTATTCAGCTCAACCGAAAGCGACTGGGTACTCAGGGTAGCTCTTTCTGACGTGGATGTTGTGAAAGTTCAGGTAAATGATTCGGCCAGTGTTTTTTTCGATGCCTTCCCTAAAAAGGTTTTTAAAGCAGTTGTATCGGAAATAGCCAAAACTTCCGATCCTTATACCGGTACGTATGAGGTGGAATTACGACTTATTTATAGAAATTCCAAGTTCTTATCGGGACTTATAGGAAAAGCTGAAATAACCCCTTCACTTAAAGAAGAGTTAATCGTACTGCCCATTAGTGTCATTCATGATGCCAATGATATGGAAGGCTACATTTACCTGGTAAATGACAGCAGTTATAAGAAACAACATATCGATATTTTACATATTGCTGACAGTGTTGTATATACAAAGGGTGATTTTTCACAAAATGTAAAAATTATTGCCGAAGGCGGTGAATATCTCGATCCGGGTACCATAATAGAAATTGTTAAATAAATAAGTAAGTCATCTGATTATGCGTCTGCCAAAATTATCAATCGATAATTATCAGTTCACACTGATAATATTCATTCTGCTTTTGTTTGCAGGTATTCGATCATACGTAACAATGCCACGTACCGAAAATCCGGATATTGTTATGCCCGGCGTATCGGTTATCGTTATATACCCGGGAGCCAGTCCCGTCGATCTGGAAGAGTTGATTGCCTCGCCGATCGAGGAAGCTATTAATGAACTGGATGATATAAAACGTATCAATACGTCGCTTATCGATGGTGTTGCCTCCATTGCTGTCGAGTTCGATTTTAGTTCGGATGCCGATAAAAAATACGACGAAGTTGTTCAGAAAGTAAACGGTATAAAAAGCGATCTGCCAGAAGAAATACTCGATCTTAAAATGATCCAATGGACATCGTCGGATGTGGCTATGCTGCAACTTGCATTAGTCTCCGATAAAGCTTCATACCATGAACTGGAATCCCATACCAATATACTAAAGAAGGATATTGAAAAGATATATGGTGTAAAAAGGGTTGAAATAATTGCCTGTCCCGAGCAGGAAGTGAGGGTCTCACTCGATCTGGAGAAGATGGCACAGATGAATACTTCCATAGATCAGGTAGCTAATGCTCTGATAAGCAGTAATGCTAATATTCCGGGAGGATCCATAAAACTCGGCGATAAAGTGTTCAGCATTAAAACCAGCGGTTCCTATTCCGATCTGGAACAGATCAGAAAAACAGTTGTGAATTCGCATATGGGTAAAATACTATTTCTTGAAAACATCGCTGATGTCGATTTTAACTATGAGGATTTGAATTATATAGCACGTTTTCCGGTAAAATCCGAAAGAGGAATTAAAACCGAGAAGGCCATTTATATTGTGGTGAAACAAAAGGAAGGGCTGAATGTACTCAACATTGCAGAGGAAGTTAAAACCCATATCGATGCCTATAAAAAGTCACTTGACAGTACAATCAAACTCGAATATGCCTTCGATCAGTCGGTTGGAGTTACGCATCGGATAAACATATTTATGAGCAACCTTATACAGGGGATACTCCTGGTGGGGCTGATTATTTTGTTGCTATTGGGTTTCAGATCGGCTATGGTGGTGATTATAGCTATACCCTTATCAATTCTGATCGGACTTAGTATTGTCGATAAACTGGGATGGGGACTACAGCAGATCTCAATAGCAGGACTCGTAGTAGCATTGGGTATGCTGGTCGATAATTCCATAGTAATGGTCGAAAATATAAACCGATTCATTGCTATGGGATATAAGCCCAGAGAAGCGTCAATAAAGGCTGCGTCAGAAATTGGATGGCCGATTGTAAGTGCTACGCTCACTACAGTGCTTGCATTTATACCCATTGCCATGATGCCTTACGATGCAGGAGCATTTATTCGAAGCCTGCCTGTTACCATCATCGTCACCTTAATGGTGTCGTTATTTATTGCCCTGTCACTCGCGCCCATGATAACAAGCAAGCTTTTTAAGGACAGGTCGCATAATAACGGGAAACAACAAAAGGAAATAAAAGGAGTTCAGAAACAGTTGCGAAGATTTATTGAGGGACCTTACCGCAAGAGCTTACAATATGCATTAAATCACAGGCCTCAGGTAATAATGTCTGCCGTTTTGCTTTTGGGTGTCAGTATGTATGTATTCCGGTTTGTAGGTTTCAGCCTGTTCCCGAAAGCTGAACAACCGAGCCTGATGGTTCGGATCAGGCTTCCTGAAGGTTCCAGTATTGATAGAACCGACAAGGTGGCTAAATATGTTGAATCGGTTCTCGATACCATTCCCGAAATAAAAAATTATGCAACCAATATAGGGCATGGCAATCCGCGAATATACTATAATGTTATGTCAGAGAGCTACCTGGCTCAATTTGCCGAAATCTATGTCTCGACCTATGAATATATACCGGATGAATTCGATGCCCTGATAGAAAAACTGCGT
>CAYUAV010000184.1:0-7066 GCA_964442665.1 uncultured Bacteroidales bacterium | reverse complement strand
GAATTATTAGAAGGTACATTAGCGCGATATAAGCCTTTTCACAAATTATTCTTGCCGGAAACAAAATTATGGTGCCAGCCGGCGTATTTTCCATGATCCCTTATCCGGGTAATATTCAAACCGGTCGTGCAGCCGGCTTTCCCGGCCCTGCCAGAATTCGAAAAGATCCGGGATCAGCCGGTAACCGCCCCATTGTGGGGGTCGGGGAATCGTGCTGGCTTTAAATTCTTTCGAAAGCTTTTCCTCCATGATCTCAAGGAATTCACGCGAAGGGATCTCTTCACTTTGTGGCGAAGTCCATGCACCAATACGGCTTCCATCGGGCCTGTTCTGATAATACTCATCCGACTTCGAGGCATCCACTTTTACAATTGTTCCTTCTATTCGTACCTGCCGTTCCAGGGCGTTCCAGGGGAAAAGCAGTGATCCGTAAGGATTTTGTTCTATCTGCCTGCCTTTTTTACTATAGTAATTGGTAAAAAAGGTATACCCCTCCTGTGTATATTCTTTCAGAAGCACTATCCGCGATGAGGGTCGCATATCGGAACCACAGGTGGAAAGTATCATGGCATTAGGATCGGGCAGACCGGAAGCGAGTACCTGATCGAACCATTCACGAAATTGCAGTAAAGGATCGGGATTGAGCTCATCTTCCGAAAGGGATCCATTCAGATATTCATTGCGAAGTTGATATAATTCTGACATCATCCGGGATAATTTATGTTATAATAACATCCCGGAGGCATTATTGTTCCCTTACATTCAGTGTCGCATTCTTTATACTGGCATTCAGCTCAAATCCAATAAGAAGTGTGAGGGCATTGAAATTGAACCAGAGCATGAGTGCAATGAGTGCACCAATCGATCCGAAAAACTTGTTAAACTGTGCAAAGTGGTTTACAAAGTAAGAAAAACCCAGTGATGCAGCTACTGTAAGAATTGTGGCCAGGCTCGATCCTGCCGAAAAAAACCTGAATTTTGTTCTTCGCCGGGGGGCCAGGAAATACATGAAGGAGATAAAGAGGTAGGTGAGCACGATAATAGCGATCCATTTGCCGATAAGGAACATATAATAGGTGGAATTCAAACGGATATAACCCTCATTTAAAAGCCGTTCGAACCACGTTTTGCTGAAAAACATGATCAGGGCAGCTACAAGGATCAGTATGTAGAAGATAAAAACCAGCGCCACGGCAACCAGTCGCTGCGAATACCATGGACGTGCATCAATAATATGGTAGGTGGTATTGAATGCGTCGATCATGCCGCTGATTCCTTTCTGGGCAAAGAATAAACTTACAAGAAGTCCAAACAGGGGCAGCCCGCCATGCTTGCTGAAAATTTCGTTTATTAATGATTCTATGGCGATATAGGAATTATCGGGCATTATCTTTTGAAAAACTTCCAATAATTCCTGTTGAAAATTTGTAATAGGGAGTAAAGGTATCAGTGCCAGAAGGAATATAACCCCCGGCCCCAGTGCCAACATAAAATTAAAAGCTATAGCCGAAGCCCTGATATTTAACGATCCTTTCTGTACTCCTTTCACAAAGAACCAGAAAGCGTCGTATAAGGGAACCTTTTCAAAACCCGGAAGGGTAATGTGTCGCAGGTGCTGACCTAACCTGTGGATTTGTTTGTCGAAAAGGCGATATGTACTATCAGGTTCTATAGTTTGCTGTATTAGTTAAAAATCGATAGCTTTCAGACTCAGGTCGATGCTTTTAATCTGATGCGTCAAAGCGCCTACCGAAATATAATCGACTCCGCACGCAGCATAATTCCTTATGTTCTTCAGTGTTATATTTCCTGAAGATTCGGTCTCGTACTTTCCATCGATTAATTCAACAGCAGCGCGTGTTTCTGGAATGGAAAAATTATCGAGAAGGATACGGTCCACTCCGCCGGACGATAGTATTTTTTTTACATCATCGAGTGAACGAGCCTCCACCTCGATTTTCAGCGATTTATTCTTTTCGGCAAGATAATTCTTTGTCCGTTCGATAGCCTTTTCAATTCCTCCGGCAAAATCGATATGATTATCCTTAAGCAGGATCATATTGTACAAGCCGGTACGATGATTATAACCTCCCCCGATCCTTACTGCCTCTTTATCGAGTAACCGCATGCCGGGAGTAGTTTTCCGGGTATCAAGCACCCTGGTTTTCAGGCCTTCGAGTGCTTTTACATAGTGTGAAGTTTGAGTGGCAATACCGCTCATATGTTGCATAATGTTCAGTACAAGGCGCTCTGCCTGAAGCAGTGCCCGAATGTTAGCTTTTACCAGGAAGACAATATCACCGGGATTGATTTTTGAACCGTCAATCATTTGAGGTTCAAACTTCGCCGAAGAGTCCAGCTTCAGGAAAATAATTTTTGCAATACCGATACCTGCAATAATACCTGCCTCTTTAGCCAGCAATTGAACGGAACCTTTTGCGGTGTCTGAAATGCATGCTAATGAACTATGGTCGCCGTCGCCGATATCTTCCTTTAATGCCAGATCGATCAATTCTTCGATCAGATTATTCCACATGCTCGTTTTCAATTCGAAGTTGATGGATAAAAACCCGTGTATCTATAGTTTTTAAAAGAAAAGTGATACGATAAGTATTTGTCCCGGAAACAAAACTTCCAATCGCATATTTTGAGGATTCTTTACCTCCCTGGTGAAGTATTTGAAATTGTTTTGGCGGATTCTCGGAAAAAAAATTCCGCAGTATGATCTCAGCCTGGGTCTTACTGTAAATACCTTCTTTATCGAACATGGTAAGTTCAATAGTCTGGTTAAAGTATTTGGCAAGCTGTGTTGCATTACCCGAACTGAAAGCGCTGATAATTTCACCGGGAATTTCGATGGAAAAGGCATGTACCGAGCCGATCAGCAGGATTGCTATTATGACTATTCGTTTCTTCATTTTCAGTTTATTTTACTTGATCAGATTAAGAAAATTTATTTTTATTACATTATTATTTATTAGTTCATCACAATAAAAAAAATAATGTTATTCTTTTTTCTGATCTTAGTTTTCAATGAAGTTACACAAAAATTAAACCATTCTTTAAATCCTAAAATTAGATAATACTTCTTTCTTATAAAAATCCCTTTCAACTCTGTTGGTGTGAAAATGATACCTTAAAATTGCCATTCGTCCATACGGTACCTTTAATGAGCAGTTCTGATGTCATTTCAGAAACAGTTGTTATCGGTAACCTATGTGCTATCAGAATTGGCATATTTGTTGATAAGTCGTACCGTAAAGAAACTGATTATTTGTAATATTGACCGGAATGAAATTTATGTTTTGCAATATTGGAAAAACTGATGTTGAATATATCCGGCAGGGGATTGAAGATTATACCGGGAGAATCAGTCATTTTATTGATTTTTCGATTGTTGACCTGCCGGCTGTGAAACATACAAAAAAAACTTCTCCTGCCGAACTGGCCTCAAGGGAAGGGGATCTGATCCTGAAAGCTGTATCCGGTGCAAATCTTATAATTTTACTTGATGAAAAGGGAAATGAGTTTACAACGCATGAATTTGCCGACTGGCTGAAAAATATTATGAACCAGGGTATGAAGAAAATCGCTTTTGTAACGGGAGGTGCTTATGGCTTTTCGGAAAATCTATACCGGGATTCATCTTTTCAGATTGCACTTTCAAAATTCACCTTCACACACCAGATGGCCCGTCTTATTTTTGTCGAGCAACTCTACAGAGCCCTTACCATAATTAGGGGAATTCCTTATCATAATAATTAAATACCCATGATGAAATGAAGAAGTTCCGGTTCCTGTTGCTTTCAATCCTGTTTCTGATACTTTCTGTTATTCTTTCTTCATTTACCGGAGTATTTTCCAATAAAACCCGTTACGTAAGAAATGTTGAGAATATCCTTAATCAGAAAATAGAGAAAGTACACAAGTATTTCACCCGCTACGAGAAGGCCTATAAAAATGATATTCCAAAAATTATTAATGAAATCGAAGGGGAAGGGATAATTCTTTTGAAATATTATAGGGATTCGCTGACATTCTGGTCGTCAAACAGCATTCCTGTTAGTAATGTATATGATGAAGAAAATTTTAAAAACCGTATTGTTAATTATTATAATTCATACTATTATGCTGAGAAGTATGAACGCGACAGCAGCAGGTATATCGGGCTTATCAATCTGGCGAATCATTACCCGTATGAGAACGAATTTCTTCATTCTGGATTTAACCGCACTTTCAGGCTTCCGGCTGATGCTGAAATAGCATTTAAACCTGATTCAGGTTTCCGGGTACAGGATACACATGGAAATTATTTGTTCAGCATCATTGTTCCGGAGCAAAATGTAAGTTCGGGGCCACAAAGTATTATTGCCACACTGTTCTTATTTGCAGGACTTATCTTTTTCCTGTATTTCCTTTTCCTTATGGTATCAGAGACAAGGAATACCGATAAGCGTTTCAGAGTTATCCTGGGAGTTATATATTTACTTATCGTTATCAGGCTGATTCAGCTTAAATTTGTGCTTGGATTCGGAGGATATGTTCTTTTCGATCCTTACATATACGCCGAATCGGAATTTGCACCCAGCCTGGGTGATCTTCTGGTGAATTCGTTGCTTGTATTTTTCATTGCCCTGCTTATCTCGCGATTTATCGGATTTCCTCTACCGGTTAAAAAAGCAGGGAATATGTTGGTATCGGTTTTTTATACGCTTATTCTGCTGATTTTCTTCCTGTATGCACATTACTTTAGTCACAGCCTGATCTTTAATTCAAGGATCTCATTTCAACCGAATGAAATGGATCAGATATCTATTTACTCCCTGATCAGTATATTTATCAACGGATTGAATTTTCTTTCTGCCGGATTGGTATTAGTCAGGATGTTGAAAAATATCTCTTCTTATGCCGATTATCTATATTTTGCCTTGGTTTTTATCCTCGTTTCAGCCCTGGTATTTGCCGGTTTATTCTTCTTTTTCGGATATCCGCTCGATCTTATAACGGTTGTCTTCTTTTATAGTATTTCCATACTTATAGGAGTACTCATTTTCAGAAGAGTTACTTTTTCAGGGTATTCTTTACAGGTTCTTCTGGTCCTGATTTTTTCAATATATCTGCTGGGTTATATGATATTTGAAGGAAGTAAAAAGGAAAACATTGTTAAATCGTCACTGGCAATGAGTCTGGCAAATGAACATGATCCTGTTGCCGAATATCTTTTTGAGGAACTCAGTGAAGTCATTGAATCTGATACGGCATTAATACACCGGTTGAGCAGGCCGATGATAAACATTCGCGGACTGGTCAATTATCTTGAGAACACCTATTTTTCGGGCTTTTGGAGTAGATATCAGATGCAGATTACACTTTGCCAGCCATCTGATAGTGTATTGATTGAGTTACCCGATTTCCAGTGGGTATACTGTTACGGATTTTTCGATACGATGGTAGATGAAATCGGATTCAGCCTGCCCAATACCCGTTTCTTTTATCTTGATAAGAAAACCGGACGCATAAGTTATCTGGGAAGATTTCCTTTTTTCCTGGAAGGATCGCAACAGGAATTAACACTCTTCATCGAACTCGATTCACGATTAAACCTGAACCTGCTGGGTTACCCGGAATTATTACTGGATGAAGAATTGCAAAAAGAACGGTTGATCGAAAGATATTCCTATGCTAAATATTACAGGGGTAACCTGGTAACACAATCGGGCGATTTCAGTTACAGTTTAAGCGATAAATTATTTGGCCCATCCGATGGTGAGTTTAAAAGTATAAGACTCGACGGATACAATCATCTGCTCTATAAACCGGAGAGGGATAACCTGATTGTGATCAGCTATCCAAGCATCAGGTTTATCGATGTTATCGTGGGTTTCTCCTACATATTCCTGTTCTATTACCTCTGCCTGATGCTTGTCATCATAGCCCGTAATATGAGCAGAACCGATTTCCGTTTTTTAAATAACCTGCGAAGTAAAATACAGTTCTCGATCATAAGTATTCTTTTTATATCGTTACTGTTAATCGCTACTGCTACCATTTGGCTGAATATAAGGAATTACAGAAACAATCAGGATAATATACTGCATGAGAAAATTCAGTCGGTTCTGGTGGAACTGAGACATAAGCTTGCTTATGAAAATAAACTCACGCCTTACTGGAGCGCAAGGAATTATAATAATCTCGATCAGTTGCTGATAAAATTCTCCGACGTATTTTATTCCGATATCAATCTTTACGATCCTCAAAAAGGTACATTGCTTGCTACATCGCGCTATGAAATATTCGACCTGGGACTTCAGGGCGAAAAAATGGATCCGGTTGCTTACTATAAATTGCACGATGAAAAAAGAGCTCAATTCATACATCGGGAAAAAATCGGCAACCTTTCCTATCTCTCGGCCTATGTCCCTTTCGAAAATGCCGACGGAAAATTGCTCGCCTACCTGAACCTGCCCTATTTTTCAAAACAGAAAGAATTTCAGTCGGCCTTATCGGCACTGATTGTTACTATTATTAATATCTATGTCATCCTGTTCCTTATTACTATTGTGATTTCCATTTTTATCTCCAACCAGATAACACGGCCGCTGGAATTGCTTCAGCAGCGTTTCCGGCAGCTTAAGCTGGGCGACAGGTATGAGGAGATTTTTTATAAACGAAAAGATGAGATTGGCAGTCTGGTTGAAGAGTATAACAAGATGGTCAGGGAACTGGAAAAAAGCGTTGCCCTCCTGGCAAAGTCGGAACGGGAATCTGCCTGGCGCGAAATGGCCAAGCAGATTGCCCACGAGATCAAGAATCCGCTTACTCCCATGCGCCTGAGTGTTCAGCAATTACAAAAGATATGGAACGAGAAGCGGGAAGATTTCGATAAGTATATGGAAAGTGTTTCGGCTACCCTGATCGAACAGATCGATAATCTCTCTGCCATAGCATCGGAATTCTCTAATTTCGCCAAAATGCCGGAAGTCAAATCGGAACCGGTTGATATTGTTGATGTGGTTAGGAAATGCGTCAAATTGTTCGAAGGAAATGCCGGGTATTCCATAACTTA
>CAYUAV010000183.1:0-7090 GCA_964442665.1 uncultured Bacteroidales bacterium | reverse complement strand
CTGAGGAGTAAGTAAACCATTATTCTTTAAAAGCAGATTTACTCGGTCGGCAAAAAGTAATTTGAATTCCTTATTATCCATAAGCCTTTGAAATATTCCACTGGGCCTGTGATCGTTATTTTCATTCACGTAGTTTTCATATTTGTCTTCCAGGATTTTTTCCGTATCCCAGCAATAGAACTGAAAACCCCTTCCCGGATTAATCCTGTTTCTTCCGGCAATCCAGTTATGCTCGTCCCAATCGTTATTGCCCCCGTAAAAATTTAATAGGATATAATCTATCAGATTAACCACATCGAGGTAGCTGTTATAACCGGCATTCGTGGTACCGTCAGGATTTTTACCCAGTAATTTCTGGTATTCGGTATTATCAGTTATTGAGGGCTTATTTACTTTACTCCAGAGACTGTTCCATGCTGTGATATTTCCGTCGACCATTTCTCCGTAATCTTTAACGACATCATATCCTTCCTCATTACCACCATAATATGTCTCCATGAACACCTTGTCAATTCGTTCCGAAATATTGTAAACACCCCAATAGATTCCGTTCATATAAAGGTGGGCGAATTTGTTATGCGCTGAGACATATCCCATATCAAGCCGGGTATCTTTTGCCCAGGGATCCCGAATATGCTGAGCCCTGTCTCTCTGAATACTGCTGAAATGTCGCCAGGAATTACCGTATGCAGCCCTTAGAATCAGCGTATTAAATTCGTCGGCAGCACCGGGGCCGAAAACCGGATAGTCAAGCTTTCCGGGTCCGTATTCACTTTTAAATAATAGTCTGAACGAATGTTTTGGAGTTTTTTCGGGTCTCCGGCTGTGACCTCCCTGAATCCTGAGTCCGCAATCTACCTGAAAACCTGCTTCCGCTCCATCAGGAAAAATATATTCACAAGACACGGGACGTTCCCAGCCCAGACCCCGTTCATCTCCCGGAGCCCCGGTATAGATGTAAATACCTCCCGTGTCCGCGTCGAAAGCATGTGAAAAAAGGTATCCCTTATCCGTTACAAGCGATATAGAAGGCAGTGATACTAATGAAGGTACCATGAGATCCTCATAATCACCATATGTTGTAATTTCAGGATCCATTTCATAGTCGGCAATGGCTGTCCCATCGAACTCAACATAATCGCCCCATTCCGAAGGATAACCTTCCGGATCGTTGGGTTGGTTAATGACATCGGAAGGAAAAATATACGAATGTGTGGTTACCGGACCGGATACACCTTCCTTTGTGACAACAGCCCTTAAAGGAGTGGTGGCTGAAACTGTTACCGGATTGGTGTACAACGTTCCATTGACCGCTGAAGGAGTTGAACCATCCGTAGTATAATAAATATCCGTATTAGCTATGATTGAACTGATCGTAATATTCAGCTGACTGGAATAGAATCCCCTTGGAATACTATAATCAGGAGAAGGAAGGTATTCATCACCTGTATTGGGACTTCCCGGTGTAGGAATGGAAAAATATATCAGAGAATCCTCATATTCTCCATACGATATATCTTCATACTGTGCAGGATACCCGGCTCCGTATGAATATACAAGTGTCCCGTCCGACCGGTACAAAGCCAAGCTTTCACCGGAGGCAGATAATTTAAAATTGGTATGTAAATTTCCGGCCACATCTTTCCTGTCCTTTCCCGATGCAAAAATTACCAGATAAGAACCTGAAGAAATAGTCTTTGAAGGAAATATCCATTTATAAGGCGCAGCATAGTCATCTGTGATACTCCAGTTCAGGAGATCCACATCTTCCGCAGTCGGGTTATATATCTCGATCCAGTCAGGGTAATCGTTGTCTTCATCCTGAAGGGTTCCCGAATTCGATGCCATAAATTCTGAAATAATCAGTTCATCGTCATACACTGATATTGATAGTTGTCCGGCAGATAAAATCAGACAACAAATCAAAATTATCTTTAACATCCTGTCAGTAAAAGATGAAAATACTTTCATGTGATATTTTTAAATTTCTAATCCGCTCAGGCTTGACAGGGAAAAAGGATTTTCGGTTGTATGGTAGAATTGTTTCCGGTTTTGAAGAAACAAAATCATCTCTAAAACATCTGTTATTGTTTATGGCACGCGATAAACGGTTTTTCACGCAGAACAAAAATAGGGAATTACAAAATCAAAAAAAATTATATTGATCAGTAAACAATGTTATACTTATAGGATTAAATAGCTTGCAATGCTTGAAGTATTACCATATAATTGTCTGGAACTCGGGCAAAAAAAAGAAGCTGCCTTATTTAAGACAGCTTCCCTGTATTAAGAATCCCTGTTATTCAACAACCAGTTTCTTAATGATCATCTTATCCCCATGAATAAGCTGTATAACATAAACACCACTACTCAGGCTCAGTTCCGACTCTGAATAATCTTCCCTGATATTGAGTTCCTGTAACTGTTTTCCGCTGATGTCCATGATACGAAGCTGAGAGGAATAGTCACCTCCAATGACCTGAATCGTGAAATTACCGCATGGTGAGGGATTGGGAAATACATTCAACTCGATCAGATCCGTAGTTTCTTCCGCAGGAGATACGGCACTTTTTGCATTGGCTTCAAAATGCGACCAGGAATTGGATGCACTGTATGCTATATAGTAGCCACCATCGGTCCGTGCCGGAAAACTGTTTGACCACCTGTTTGTATAATCCGTACCGTTAATGGTTACCGAATTGGTTCCCCACGAATTTACATTGCTGAAGGTTCCTGTTGTAAACCAGCAGTAGGTTCCCGAACCATTATGGACATATGGAAGCGATACGGTTGTCGGATTCGAACAAGTTGAACCACCTCCGGATGATCCGCCGCTCGAACTTCCACCCGAACTTGAACCTCCACTGGAACTACCTCCGGAACTGCTTCCACCGCTTCCATACTCAATGTATCCGTTACATTGCAGCCACTCGCTATTGGAACCACCGCAGGAATTATTCTGCCATACGCCCGTATTTACAGCCTGGTTCTCCGACTGATATGTAGTACCGTTAATCTGAACATAATCTACCTGTACATCACGTGAACCATTATCATTGGTAAAGGCCACCCTTACTGTTCCGGATCCGTTTCCATAATAATTGGCATAACTCGTTGTCAGGGTATAGGATGCAACAGTGCTTCCATTGACCTGTATAGCGATATTTTCACTGCCCTGGGTTCCGCGTGCACGAATAAGGATATTACCTGTTCCGCCACCACTGCTGCCTCCGCTAACCGTAACATTGAAATTCTGGCTGCTGTTGGCCCCGCAGGAATTTGTATAGGTGGCTGTTGCCGTGCAGGAACTGGTAGGATAAACGGTTTGTTCGCGTGAAGACCCCGAAGTGCCGCATCCACTCCAGCTCCAGGAACCGCCGCTGGTAGGCTGAGGACCGAATTTCACTTTTGCACCCGAACTAACTGTAACACTTGAGGTTTGCTGCCACGTGCCATCGTTAACCTGTACGTAGGGTGTAATGGAAGTAGGTGTACATCCGCCTCCGCTCGAACTTCCGCCTGAACTGCTGCCCCCCGATGAGCTGTCGCCGTCGGTACTTACTGAAAAATTAGTAACACTGAACCGTTGGCTGCCACTGGTAGCCGTAATTTCGAAACCAAACTGAATGCTGTGCAGATTCACATTCCCGAACCAGCCGTTATTTCGTAACCATTGTGAAATAGCCGTGATATCGACGGTTCCCGAATTGGTATTGCTGGTTCTCAGGAAGGAAAATACCTGGTTTGAACCATTACTACCCCGGTAGACGTTCCAGGTGTGCCCGCCAATACTGACATTGGATGTTTCAGGACAGGCGCCGTTGCAATTATAGCTGCTTGCAATGGGTCCTACAGCCCCGTTATAATTCATCCAGAGCATGATCTCATAGGCATAGTTATTATACCATATGTCGTATGTACTGCTATACGATCCTCCACTGGGCCGCGAAACAGCAAAAATACTGGTTACCGATCCCATATTATCCACATTCAGACTAACCTGCCGTTCGACATTCGGATAGGATTTCACACCTCCCGAACCGGCAGGATGATTGGCATCGACGTACCAATTGTTGTAAGCATTTACAGTCAGACACTGACTTCCCGCACCGCTACCCCAGATATTATTGTAAATGGTGTAACCGCTGGTCGAATAATTTCCCCATTGATCGCAGGTTTGATACAATTGTGCATTGATGGGCAATAGGAAAATACCCATACCCAACGCCAGAGCAATCAGAGTTTTCTTTTTCATAATCATAATGTTTTAAGAGTAAAATAGGTTAGTTATAATTAGTAAATTCCTGTCAGGGAATTCTTCCAGGATTTCCATTTAAAAGAACCGGTATTCAGAAATTATCGGAATAAGGATAAATCTGACTTTGGGAAGATAGTGTTAGAACGATCTAATGTAATGATGTTCCGGCAGAATATCTGTATAAAATGATAACGAAAAGGTAGCATTATGATTATAGGTAAAACGTTAAATGAAAAGTTTTTTTCCGGTAAGATAAAAAGTAACTCTGGCAATGAAGGTTTTCTATCAATCAAGGTAGAGAATAGTCAATAAACCTGTGAGTATACCTTTATTATATTTGCTGAAATCGATAACGAAATAGTAACTGTCAACCGGCAGGATTTGCCCGTTGCAGGTACCATCCCAGTCATTCTGATAACCTCCCGGGGAATGAAATACAATGCTTCCGGCCGCGTCGTAGACCCAAATCTTTGCTTCGGGATAATCTTCAATATTATCCAGTATCCAGTAATCGTTCACCCCGTCGGCATTCGGTGAAAATGTATATAGGTTTGCAGAGAACAGATCTTTCTGTTCGCAGGTACCGATAATTAATGAATCTGAATCCTGGCAACCCAGATGGTTCCAAACTGTTAAGGTGACCACTTCTTCCCTGTCGGTAGTGTAAAAATCGAGGGTACTGCCATCCTGCCACTGGTATCGTTCGATATTCTCATCCTGTCCTGCGGTTAAATAAAGTTCTTCATCATTACAAAGTATCGAATCACCTATAATAATGGCTTCAGGAACCGGATAGGCATATAAAATGGCTGTCTGATCCCATCTGGTAGCACATCCGCCGGTGGTATCAATGGCCCTTGCCCATATAATTACCCGGTGGTACTCTTCCACATATACTGAACATTGATAGGGAAAAGTAACAGCTTCGCAACATACCGACATACCTCCGTCGGTTGAAAACTGGACAATATCAGCAGTTTCAGAATTAGCCCGGACAAGAATTTCACCTGAACCGCAACGCGATGTGTCTTCCAGTTCCAGATCAGGAAGCGGATATGCATATAAATTGGCTGTCAGGTCCCACCCGGTAGCACATCCGCCGGTGGTATCAATAGCTCTTGCCCACACGATAGCCTCCTGCCCTTCCTCAACAAACACTGAACATTCATAAGGAGCAGCAACAGCTTCGCAGAATACGGTTATACCTCCGTCGGTCGAAAACTGGACAATATCAGCAGTTTCAGAATTAGCCCGGACAAGAATTTCACCTGAACCGCAACGCGATGTGTCTTCCAGTTCCAGATCAGGTAGAGATCCAACTGTTATATATGCCTCCTGCATTGAACTTATGGACACGCCGTCTTCATTGGTTACAGTGAGTTCAATGTCTTTTAGACCGGGGGTACCATACACCATTTTATGAGGACCTGCTCCTGTAATAGTCCTGGGGAATGCCCCTTCACCAAAATCCCAAAGGTATTCTGCAGTTTCGGATATGCCTGCCGACCGGTCCGTAAATACTACTGTATCGGATGGACAAACTTCCACTTTATCCGCTTCAAATGAAACAAATGCGCAGGACATGGAAAAGGTATCGTTCTCCGGATCGTATTGAAAGCCTGTGAAAAATTCATTAATCGGATCCTCCGTCAAATCAGTTTCGTTTCCATAGCCGCAGGTAACCGGAAAACCCGATGTATCATCACATAAAAGATCCGTATAATTCGGACCTCCTTTAATTTCCGGATCATCATCGAACAGGAAAACCCTGCCGCCGGAATTGTGGAAAAATCCCTGATTATCGGAGCCCTGCATTTTAAATTGGCCGGTAACGATCAGATATCCAGCATTCTCAACTTCCACCTTATTATTGGAATAGTAATTTCCGAATACCACTAATGTAGCCCCCTGTTCAATAAATAGCTGACTTTTATTCCGCAGGGTAAATGTGCCGTACACTACCAGGGTATCATGAATTATGAACCGGCCATTATTGTAATCCAGACAATTTTCGGCTGTCAGCCAGCCATAGCATTCAATATCTTCATCGTTTATACTGGTTCCGGGAGTTTCTCCCCCAACCCAGCTTTCCGGATCGTTCCAGCTGCCGGTATGATTATCGATACTTATATATTGTGTCCACCCGGAAGCCAATACTGACATAAGGAATATATGCAAAAGTAAATACCTTCTGTATACATATATGCCTGCACTTAACTGACCGATGATTTGAAAAAGTGACATCAGACAATAGGTTATTTTGGTTATTCGTTCTTAGGTTTTGGAAATGAACAACAGGTTCATCCCTTTAATTGATACGACTATCTTAGCAAAGAGTTTGAAGTAATCGACTACAGTTTACCATGAAAGGGTTATATTACGCTTGTTTTATAGTATGCATGTATTTGGATAATCAATCACAAAGTACTGTTATTTTCCATAACAGCCTGACATAGTGAATATTCTAATTTCAAATCAAACGGATAATCCAAAAAATACCGATGTTACGGGTAATTAATGAAACCAACAGAGATTTTGACAAACGAGGGGGAAAACCTGACAAACACCATACTATTACATTCTTTCTGTAAGGACTTGTTTCAGTTCTTCTTGTGTCAGAGTAACCGGGTGATTTTTTAAGCCTGTCTGATCAACAATAACTTCCAGATCACCTTCCTGTATACCATAATCGGATAAACGCGGAATTTTCAATTTCTCCGTCAGATGATCCAGTTTATCCATAAGGGCGTTAACTGCATCGGAGTCCGAAACAGCATCTGAAGACAGAATAAGCCGACCTATCAGTGCATAATTTTGCAGCGACCGGTGATC
>CAYUAV010000182.1:0-7091 GCA_964442665.1 uncultured Bacteroidales bacterium | reverse complement strand
GTACGAATCAAGCTATGCCGAAAACTATGCAGGCGATACCCGTTTTACAGGATGTGAAAGCAAGTATGATCTGGCATTACAGTATGCAGAATCTGTTATCAATTCAGGAGAATATAAATTAATGGGTATCGACGGTGAAACATTCGATACATATTGGAGCCAAAATGGCTCACCAATTTATCCGGTATCGACACCTGGTTATCGGTATATCTTTACAGTAGATGGTGAAAATTCAGATGAATGTATATTCTCAACTCAGGCAGTCAATGACGGAGCTAACTACATGTTAAGCAGAGGTACTTACCTAACGATATATATGACCGTACGTAATACCGATGCAGGTACCCTGGGCTGGGGATTCAACTGCCCAACTGAGGATTTATTGAATGCATATGAAGAAGGTGATCTGCGAAAGATGGTTACTATTGGTGAAACCGGTGATCCCGTATATATTAATGATACCTGGGGTACTTTAGATTGTATGCAATCGCCTACAAATATGATTGGGCGAAAATATGAAGCTTCACCCGAACAATATTGGTCAACCAGAAGTGCAGATGGTAATGGCCCTAATAATTTCCCATATATTCGTTATGCCGATGTAGTACTTATGGCTGCTGAAGCTGCCATAAAAACAGGTAATGCAAGCAAAGCTCTGGAATATGTAAATATGGTGAGAACCCGTGCAAGAAACGGAGCCAGCACCGGAGCACCTGCCAATCTACCTTCAATCACATTTAATGATATAGTTAACGAACGATTATATGAATTGGCACTGGAAGGTCATCGCTTTTTTGATCTGGTTCGCTGGGGAAAACCCGAAGAGATGATAGGACAACCTCTTCAGAAATGGCTGGGAGGAGAGCCTCAGACTTCACCGGTATCAAACGATTTTACTATTGGTGTAAACGAATTCTTTCCAATCCCACAAATTGAGGTCATTAACTCAAATTATAATCTGGTCCAATACCAGGGATATGAATAGAAACTAATATAATGTTTAAATTAAATAGTGGTTTGTTTTAGAACAAACCACTATTTCTTAATTAAAAAATTCCTTTTATGTAACTGTCAGTTTTTATATAACTAATAATTTTGAAAAAGTAAAAGCCCTCTGAAAAACTGTTATTCGATTAGTTTTGTAATAATCGAATGAATCTATCACTTGACAAAAATTACAGCCTTAATCATAGAATTTATACATTTAGTTTTTTGCTTTCCTAAGGATAATTACTAAGATTTTAATAATGTAAATATTTTCCGGTACAGACAAAATGAAAATAAAATATCTTGAAGAATTTGCCAACAGACAATTACATGAAATTATCCTTCCCTTCTGGAGGCAATATAGTGTTGATGAAGAATCAGGCGGTTTTTACGGACAGATCAATAATGACATGTCAATAATAAGGGCTGCGGAAAAAGGACAGGTACTTAATGCCCGTATTCTCTGGACATTTTCAGCCGTTTACAAAAAGAATAAGTATATGCGCGATCTTGAACTGGCCAGAAGAGCTTATGATTTTATCATAAATTATTTTTACGATCCGGAATTCGGAGGATACTACTGGTCGCTCAATCCTGATGGTACACCAAAAGAAACCAAGAAACAAATTTATGCACAGGCTTTTGTAATTTATGCGTTATCAGAATATTTTAAAATCGCTGACGATCCTGCAATGCTAGGGAAAGCCATTGCATTGTTTCATCTTATTGAAGAGAAATCGTTCGACAAAGCAAAGAATGGCTACGTTGAAGCCCGCAGCCGGGAATGGGAAGAAATGGCCGATATCCGTCTCAGTGCTAAGGACATGAATGAAAAAAAATCGATGAACACCCACCTGCATATTCTCGAAGCCTATTCAAACCTGTACCTGGTCTGGAAAGATCCATTCCTTAAAAAACAACTTGAAAATCTGATCCGGCTATTCCTTACCAGAATCATTGATAATTCTGATTACCACCAGATCCTATTTTTCGATGATGACTGGAACTCGCGATCTTCCCTGATTTCATTCGGTCACGATATAGAAACCAGTTGGTTACTGCACGAAGCTGCTCTTATTTCGGAAAATACTGAACTTATTAACTCGGTTACCCAATTGAGCATAAAGATGTGCGATGCAATAAAAAAAGGTCTTTCACAAGAAGGTGCTCTGCACTATGAGAGTGACCGTAAAAAAATACACTCCGAAAACGAAATTGAATGGTGGGTACAAGCTGAAGGAATTGTGGGGTACCTGAATGCTTATGTCATCACCCGTAAACCTGAATATCTGGATATTGCAACTGGTATAGCCCGGTTCATCGAAAAGTATGTAGTAGACAAAAAATATGGTGAGTGGTTCTTCAGAGTTACGGAAAAGGGTAAGCCTATTCTTTCGCACGAAAAGGCCGGATTCTGGAAATGTCCCTACCATAATAGCAGGGCTTGCCTGGAAATATTACATCGTACCGACCTGTTAAAAACGTAAAGATCAACCAATGAAAAAATCAGTTGTTTTACTTAATCTGATCATCCTGACAGATCTTCTAATTATAAATAATTCCTGCAGAACTCCATTGGAATATAATATTAATGAACATATAAACCTGGATACGAACTGGAGCTTTATGATGCGGGGAGACAGCGAATGGTTGGCGGCCGAAGTTCCCGGATGCGTTCATACCGATTTACTGCGAAATAATAAGATACCCCAGCCATTTTACCGCAATAATGAAAAACAATTACAATGGATCGATAAAAAAGACTGGATATACCAGTGTTCTTTTCAGTTAGACAGTACTCACCTCCTGCACAATAAAGTGCTTCTCAATTTTGAAGGTCTGGACACCTACACACGAATATTTCTGAATAATCAGCTAATACTCGAAACCGATAACATGTTCAGAAATTATTTAAAGGATATTACCCAATTCGTGGTTTCCGGGGATAATACCCTTCGGATAGAATTTATCTCTCCTATCAAAAAAGGCCTTAAAAAACTGGAAGCTCTCGGGTATGGATTACCTGCAGCAAATGACCTGTCAGAAATCGGAGGTCTTGGCGATAAAAAAGTAAGTGTCTTCACCCGCAAAGCGCCTTATCATTACGGATGGGACTGGGGCCCGCGCTTCGTGACATCGGGTGTCTGGAGACCTGTTGAATTGATCTTTGTTGATAAAGCCCGGATCGATAATGTATATTACAATCAAAGTTTAGTAAACACAGATAAAGCTATTATAGATGCCATATTTGAAGTGGACGCTGTAATTACCGGAGAATATAGTCTGGAGATATGCCAGGGAAAGAATTCCGAAATCATTGGCTCAACTTCAGTTAATCTTGAAAGTGGTATTAACAGCATCACCATTCCGGTTTCAATTGAACATCCGCAACTTTGGTGGCCAAATGGCATGGGCGCTCAATATCGGTATCAATTCAAAGCACGCCTGAGCCAGAATAACGAAATTATTGATACAGTTTCAAACCTTGTCGGGTTGCGGTCGGTTGAATTGATACGTGACCCCGACTCAATCGGAAAGAGCTTTTATTTCAGGGTAAACGGTAAGAATGTTTTCGCAAAGGGAGCCAATTATATCCCGAACGACAATTTTCTTAACCGGGTTACCACAGAAAAATATGAGTACGTTATTAAATCGGCGGCTGAATCGAATATGAATATGTTGCGGGTTTGGGGAGGCGGAATTTATGAAAACGATATCTTTTATGATTTATGCGACCGTTATGGAATTATGTTGTGGCAGGATTTTATGTTTGCATGCAGCATGTATCCCGGTGATGATGCATTCCTGGAAAATGTCAGACAGGAAGCTATCGATAATGTGAAACGTTTGCGTAACCACGCATCCATAGTTTTATGGTGTGGCAATAACGAGATTGATGCAGCCTGGTGCGAAGGTAACATGAACTGCGGATGGGGCTGGAAGCAACGTTACACGCCTAAACAGCGAAAGGTTATTTGGCATAGCTATGATACCTTATTCCATAAAATTCTGCCCGATATTGTCGAAACCTACGATCAGACACGGGCCTATTGGCCATCGTCTCCAACAGCCGATTGGGGCATACATGCAAGCTACGATTCCAAAATGGGCGATGTTCATTACTGGGGTGTGTGGCATGGAAATGAACCTTTCAGTAATTACTTTAAGTATATAGGCCGGTTTATGAGTGAATATGGATTTCAGTCGTTTCCTGATATGCAAAGCATTAAAAAATTTACCCTGCCGCACGACTGGAATCTGGATTCGGAAGTACTTTTATCGCATCAGCGAAGTGGTTACGGAAACAGCCGCATTATCGACTATATGAAAAAGCTATATCCGGTTCCCAACGAATTTAGTTTGTTGCTATATTTAAGTCAGGTAATGCAGGCAGAGGCCATTAAATCGGCCATTCTGGCGCACAGGGCTAATAAACCCTATTGTATGGGAAGTCTTTACTGGCAGTTAAATGATTGCTGGCCGGCAGCTTCATGGTCGAGTATTGATTATTACGAATCATGGAAAGCATTACAATACTTTGCTAAAAAAGCTTTTGCACCGGTTACGATCTCTTTTTTCCCTGATGGAGAAATCGTACGAATTTTTATTAACAGTGATCTAAATAATAATAAACAAGTTCAGGCTCATCTTACCCTGAAGGAATTCTCGGGAAAAGTATTATCTGATGAAACAAAGGGAACTATTTTAGATCATGAAAAAGCTATGGAAATCTATACTATGAATGTTCGGAAATTGCAGGAGAAATTTAATACCGATGAAATTTTTCTTCAGGTTGATGTATTGGAAGGAGAGACACAACTTGCATCGGATATCTATTTATTTGAAATTCCTAAAAACCTTAAGTTGCCTGAAACTAATATTACTGCCATGATAAAAACAGAAGGAGAAAACCTGGTAGTAGAACTTTCGTCGGAAAAACTGGCAAAAAATGTATACTTATGGATTGATAACTGCAATTCGCGATTTAGTGATAACTATTTTGATATACTCCCCGGAGATAAAAAAATTGTAACATTACCGCATTGCGGACAGGAAATTAATGAAAATGAAGTCCATATAATGACACTGAATACCATTCTTCAGCAATACAAATAAGAAATAAACCAAATACTCCGGATTATGAAATCATTATCCCGCCTGCTACCTGTGTTTATTGCATTTTATTGTATGGGATTTATTGATATCGTGGGAACAGCAGTTAATCTTGCGTCAATTGATTTTAAACTGGATGCTACACTCATGCAATTTCTGACCTTCATGATCTTTATCTGGTTTTTTATTTTTTCTATCCCAACAGGTATTGTGCAGGATCGCCTGGGGAAGAAAAACGTGGTGCTTTTTGCCCTTTTGATAACTGTTCTGGCCATGATTTTACCGTTTATCATTTATAGCTTTACAATTTTAATTGTATCCTTAGCCTTACTGGGTATCGGTAATACCATTATACAAGTATCACTGAATCCGTTACTTTATGATGTATCACCCGAAGGAAGCTATTCGAGCAACATGTCGCTTTCACAGTTTATTAAGTCGGTGGCAGCTTTCTTCGGCCCTCTGCTTACTGTATTTTTTGCTAAAAGGCTGGACGACTGGCGATATATATTCCTTTTTTATGGCATTCTATCCGTACTTTCAATGATCTGGCTCTCCTTTACACCGGTCAAAGAAAAGGCACGATCTCAGATCCCTGCCAGATTTGGACCCTGTTTAAAATTACTCGGTAACAGGTATGTATTGTCAATGGTTCTCGGAATATTTATCGTTGTAGGTCTTGATGTCGGCATGAATACAGGAGTCCCCCGGTTCCTTGAACGGCATGGATTTACCAGCGACCAGGCGATAAGCGGAATAAGCATTTATATTTTCGCATTGATGACATCACGCTTCCTTGGGGCCATTATCTTAAAAAAACTCAATGCAAATGCTTTCCTAATATTCTCTTCCCTTGTAACATTAGCAGGATTAGTACTTCTGATTTTTAATATCGATCCGTTGTTCACCAAAATAGCTATATTACTTGTAGGATTAGCATCGGCAAATATATTTCCTTTGATATTTTCTTTGAGTATAGAGAGAATGCCTGACCGTTCTAATGAAATTTCAGGTTTGATGATCATGGCCATTTCAGGTGGAGCACTCTTTCCACTGATTATGGGGATCATCATCGATAGTTTGGGATTGAAGGCAAGTATTGTATTCCTTTTATTGATAAGCCTGTACCTGGGATATCTAAGCCTAAAAAATGCATTATCGAAAAACCCGTAGCAATGGATGTGGATTTTACGTACCCGGGTAATTCAACTTCAGTAATTTGATCAGAACAATAATATAAATAAGATAAAAGGGCACTTCAAAGAAGTGCCCTTTTAGGCCCTAACAATTTTTCGTCTGAACTATCCTGTAACTAATTATCATAATACAATTCGAATTCAAACGGATGAGGACGCAGAGCCATTTCCGCCAATTCGTTTTCACGCTTGTAAGTTATATATGATGAAATAAGACCATCGGTGAAGACGCCACCCTTAAGCAGGAATTCATGATCGCTTTCCAATGCATTCAGCGATTCGGCCAATGAACCGGGTACCGAATTGATCTTTTCATATTCAGCTGGGGTTAAAGTATAAATATTCTTATCAAGAGGTTCCCCCGGATCTATTTTATTCTGGATACCATCGAGAACAGCCATTAACATCGCCGTAAAGGTCAGGTACCCGTTACAGGTCGGATCGGGACAACGAAACTCAAATCGCTTGGCTTTCGGATTTTCTGAATACATTGGAATACGCACTGCGGCCGACCTGTTTCGTGCTGAGTATACCAGGTTAACCGGAGCTTCAAAACCCGGAACAAGTCGCCGGTATGAATTGGTTGTAGGTGCGGCAAATGCTAATATCGCAGCAGCATGTTTCAATATACCTCCAATAGCCCAGATACCTTCCTGCGACATACCAGCATATTTATCGCCCGAGAAAAGATTTTTCCCGCCTTTCCATAATGAAAAATGAACATGCATACCACTGCCATTATCATCAAAAACAGGTTTGGGCATAAATGTAACGGTTTTACCGTTCCTCTTGGCC
>CAYUAV010000181.1:0-7117 GCA_964442665.1 uncultured Bacteroidales bacterium | reverse complement strand
GGATCAGGTGATTCAGACTTACAACACCATGAAAGAATTGGTTCCCGCAAATAATCTTGATATCAACTTATCCATTGCAAAATATTACATTTCAGATAACAGAGCCGGGGATGCTTTATTGCTCCTTAAAAACCTGGTAAAGAAGTATCCAAACTATGAAGAAATACACGAACTCTTATGTACCCTATACATCGGGAAGAAGAATATTGAGTCGGCACAAAATGAAATAAACTTCCTTATAAGGAGTGATTCAACGAATTACCGGTATTATTTAATGTATTCCGAAATTGCTGAAATGGGTGGCAATCAGGTTAAAGCCAGGGAATATGGTACCACGGGAAATAAGTGGCTTCAATTAAAACTTGAAGAAAATAAAGAAAATATACCTTTGGCATTTGAGAAAGCAAGCTTACTGCAGAAAAGCAAAGATTTAAAGGGAGCCATAGAAATTTACGATCATGTCCTGGATATTCTGCCATACAATTATCGGGCACTTAAGGAGAAAGCAAGAATGATGCTGGTGATGCAGCAATGGCAGGATGCCATTAATCTCTACGAGGAACTTTTAAGGTTCTATAATCCGGAAGAAGAATTTTATAATAATACGGCCATCGCTTATATAAAAACCGGGAATTACGGGGAAGCATTAAAAAGTTTCAGTAATACGTTAGAACTAAATCCTTCCAATATTGATGCCTTATATAATCGGTCCAAACTGTATGAAATGCTTGGAGATACTCAAAAAGCCAATAAGGATCTTGATACTATGAAACAAATTTTAAGGACAAAGAAGAGTTTAACCGAAGACGAAAAACAACTATTGAAAATATAATATTGAATCCGTGTTACATTTGTTTCAGGACCAAATTGAACAGGAGAGGAGCAGATCATTTCTTCTGACAGCTAATTAGTCTTACGCTCTTTTACCTGGTAAATACCCGTACTTTTTCTTTTGCCTTTCAGTTTTATTCTTCCTGTTTCTTTAAAGAGGTAAGCATCCTTGTCTTCTGTTCGTTTATACAGATCTTCAGAGATCAATAAATCCTGATGATATTCATTGCACATACTTTCAATACGGGCCGCCGTGTTAATGGTATCGCCATTATAAGAAATATCCCTTCGGCTTTGTCCGACCTGCAGCACCATGACATGCCCCACATGTACCCCGGCTTTAAATTCGGGAACCAGTTTGTATTTCCGGTTGAAATACTTTCTGCGTCCGGAAATTCTTTTCCGGAATGCAAAGTAAGCTTTCAGGTAATTACAATCCAGGATCCCGCTTTTTACCCTCCAGGAGATAATGGCCCCATCACCTAAATACTGATAGATCTCACCGTGATAAAAACCGAATATCGTCATGTGATTAAAAATATCCTGTACCAGGTAGCTGTATTTCCTGTGAAATAGTTTCTCGGCAATTGCCGTAGATGATTTCATATCGAGAAACATAAATATTCGTTCTTCCTCCCTCGGTTTACTCAGGATCCCCAGGAACCAGCGGATGAAATTCATTCTCCCCATCCGCATTCGCATTCCCCTCAGAAAGTTGAATATAATCCCGCTTAAATAAAAATAGGCCAGAAAGCGAAAGAAATCAATATTCAACTTTGGGATTTGCCGAAGGATCTCCTGATAGTTATCCCTTCGGAGTTGGTTCACTGAAAAACGCGCTGCAATCAACATAAATATAAAAGCAGAGCCAAAATATGCAAGCCATTTGAAAAATACGATCATTCGTGTGGGCAGAAAACGAACTAAACGGTCAGTAAAAATGAGATTCAGCAGAAAGAACAGAAAAGCGATAGCTGAGGCGAATACCAAAAGAATGATGTATACATTCTCTGATAGTAATAAATTAAAATAGATAGTGAAGACCTTATTATCGCCCGTAATGAAAATGTAAAACAGGAAGATAGCATACCAGTATATGATCTGGTATAAAAGATATTTCAGATGCCTTACGAACCGGTTTGATTTCATAGAACTGTTTTATAAGTGCAGTAAGTTGTTACTATTATATCAAGCTTAATAAAATTAACCTAAAATCTTATAATGAACTAATAAAAGATGACAACCCCGTTTCTTATGCAATGGAATTGTTGATTAACTGGTGCTTCCCTAATTAGAGGAAAAGGCTAAAGAATTGAAAGCAGAACTGTTCTGGGAATTTTCGGCCGTTGTTGTTGCGCTTTGCACTCGTGATTCCTGACTGCCTAAGTTACAGCATGCTAATGTCAATAAGTTAATAGAAAACCCTTCGACTACGCTCTGTGTGACTTTTCTGAATAGTCATGCTGAGCGCAGTCGAAGCATCTTCTCAAACAAAATAATTGCTGCAAACCTTAACTTATTGACATTAAACGGCAGGCGGGAATTCAATCGAAATTCTTCAGGTCGCTAACTCCTGAAAAATCAGTGTGATGGAATGTCGTATACTTCATACAGGGTTAAAAGTTATAGTTTTAATATTTAGTAGTGTTGTGGTGTCCGGATTATAAGTGTGGTGATAACTTTTTGTACAAGGTAAAAGGGGCTGGGATTTGGCTTTATTTTATTTGAACTTTTGGTTTTGCCTGTTTTTATAGATGTATCAATTCTGTATAATATCCCAGCCTGTATTGTCGACAAGTTTTGTCCTGATTCTATTTCTCATAAATTGAGCTATGAGTTAGATACGCATATTCTTAATAAATCTCAATTACTCACTTCATATTCAACATTTTCCTTATCTGCTTTTCCTGTTCCGGGTCTTTTACCTCTATCTGGATATAAAATTTGGGTTTTTCCTTCCGGTTATAGCTTTCTTCCGGCTCCTGTACCGTATCCTGCTGAAAAAGCTTAAAGAAGTCATAGCGAAGCACTTCGCTTATTTTAACGAGCAGGGCCGTATCAATGGAATCCCTGCTGAAAATGTTATAAAGGTTCCTGGGACTAGTCCCGATCCGTTCGGCAAACACCTTCGGCTGCATTCCCGAATCCTTCAATACCTGTTCTATTTTTTGTCCTATTGAAATCATGATTCAAAACTAATGTATAGTGGCTTCATACTTTCCAGAAGAACACGAACAAATTGTACATTGTTTGTGTAAAATAGTTTCGTTAATGAAAATCATTTCTATATTTGTAAGCAGATACTTCATGTTTAGAAATATTAATTCACAAATCAGGAACCCATCATGAAAAACAACCTTAAAAAGATCCTTGAAAATCGAGGGTTCCGTAAAGTATTGCTGACGGAAGAATGTCTTATCAGCACCGGTATGAAGACCACACACCGGTTCAATAAGATACTGGAAAATGAGGCCGATATTACCGCTGCCGAGTTAAACGGTATCGCTGCCTGGCTGGGCGTATCCATGCAGGAATTGTTGCAGACCGATGAGCAAAACTAAAAGCTGATCATCGTATGGATCTCTGTTTCTGAACACGAAGATGTATTTACTATCATACAGACTTTATTGAACCAATTCGAAAATTACGGGTTTACAGGTTGAGTAAATCATAAACCATGCTAAAATATAAAGTATAAATAACATGAATAGTAAGAATAATGAGTTGTCACCCAAACAAGGTGAGGAACTACTCAGCACATTGAAAGCCCGTTTTGAGAACAATATGAATCGCCATCAAGGTCTTGAATGGGATAAAGTACAGGCAAAACTGGAGATTCATACTGAAAAACTGTGGTCGCTCCATGAAATGGAAAGGACCGGCGGCGAACCGGATGTTGTCGGTTATGACAGCATGACGGGCGAATACATTTTTTACGATTGCTCGGCGGAAAGTCCCAAAGGCCGCAGAAATGTTTGCTACGACCGTGAAGCGTTGGAGTCAAGAAAAGAACATAAACCGGAAAACAGTGCTATGAATATGGCAGTTGCCATGGGCATCGAGATTTTAAGGGAAGAACAATACCGGGAATTGCAGCAACTTGGAAACTTTGATACGAAAACATCGAGCTGGGTGAAAACACCTGCCGATATCCGGAAACTTGGCGGGGCCATCTTTTGTGATCGCCGCTACAACACGGTCTTCCTGTATCACAACGGGGCTGAATCCTACTATGGCGTCAGGGGATTCCGTGGCTCGCTAAGGGTCTGAATTCTGCCTGCTGATCAGCCACACAGGCTGGCATACAGGTTTGCACAGATAGCAAATCGACGGAACAAGACATACCCAATGACAGCAAAAAATTCTTTTACGGATCCCGCTGATCAACTGCTTTTCCTTTACCATTCCATTTTAACAAGCGACGCCCCCTGCCGCGGCAACGAAAACCTGATAACGGTACCCTCTTTCCTGCCTGTAATCCATTTCGGGGATGTCAGTAATTTTAACTGCCCCGCCTCTTCAACCTGCCGGAATTCCTCAGGAGTGGGTACTTGTGGGGCACCCAGTTTTTGCCACTGGGTATAGGAATTGCTCAGTTCCTGGTCGACCCGGTAGTGATGCATGAGAACACGACCTTCGGGAATATTGCGGATGATCAGTTCGATATCGTTGACTTCTCCCGGGATATCGTCGTCGTGATAGTTCCATACCAGTATGGTCATTTCGCCCCGGTCGATACAGGCCATGGCATTGATGTCGGGACGGTTGCGGATGCCTTCTTCGATGACTTTCCGGGCAGGATAGGGATTCCCCTTTACACAGATCCGCTGCCCGTGCATCATGCCAAGCATCCTGAAAACATTCATTACCGGTTTGTCAACACCGCTGGAGGCAAGTTCACGAAAACCGGCAAACCACTCCTGGTCTTCAAATTCGAAGGCCCAGGTCAGTGCACCAAGCAGGTTCACCTCATATTCGTCCATTAATTCAAAGATCTTGGCAAAGGAGGAAGCCGTGTAGCTGGGGTAGACCGTTCCGTTACGATATCCATACTTGGGATCGCGTTTCCGGGAGCAGGCGGCACAGCCTTCCGGATCGCACTCGCCAATAATGACGGGAAGATCTTTCAGTTCCGGAAAACTCTTAACGGCTTCAAATCCTTTCTTTATATCGTTCAGTTGGGTCCCCATATTCATGCGTATGTGGTCGTCTGCCATTTCCGGATTTCCCTTGGCATGGAAAGCAATATAATCCAGCGGTGAGCCTTTCGCTCCGTTAACATAACTGATACCGTTGATACAATGGTCCAGAAATCGATACAGGAACTCATTTCCGCTTTTGCCGGCGGGACCTGTGGTATGCGGTCCGCCAACCTTACAATCCGGGCATGCCCGTTTCACGGCATCCGTGCCATAATCGTACAATTTACAGAATTCTTCGAAGGTGCCTGACCAATAGCCTATATCCGGTTCGTTCCATACTTCCCATAACCAATTTTCGATGGCTTCTTCTCCATAAATCGCTTTCTCATGCAATACCAGCCGGTAGATCAACTCCGCCCATTTTTCGTAATCGGTCGGCGGATAGGTCCAGCCGGTCCAGAAGGGGCCTTTGGTACTCCATTCGTGCCGGTAGGGTTCGGGATGCGTCGACAAGGCCTTTGGCATAAAACCAAGCTCCACCAGGGGACGCAGACCGTTTTCCGTTTGTGCACCCAGGATCTTGTCCAGTAAGGTCCAGTCATATACGGCATTTCCCTCCGCGTCTTCGGTATATACATTGGTGAAACCCCATTTCAGATCCGGTTCGCCTTCCCGGGTGGTCAGGAGATTATGCGTGCGGACATAAACAGGAACCGGACTCAGATCAGCGATCTCGGCCAACAGTTTCCGGCCGTTATCCCGGTATGTGTAGTGGGGTTCGTCGTAGCCAAAGAAAGCATAGATGGGAAGCATGGCCCCGATAGTATCTTCTGCGTCAATTTCAAGGGTGATGGGGCTTTCCTGTGATCTCACAGAAGAGAAAAGGGCTGTCAGTAAACAGAATAGAATTACTTTTGATCGCATGGTACAAGAATGATGGGTATATCTGTGAAGGTACTGATAATTTGTGTTACGCACGCAGGTCGCTCCAAACAGAGTATCAGATGTATTGTATAGAAAGAACAACCAAATTTTATCCTGAAACGTTACCGTCTTTTATCTTCTACCCGTATATTCCATTTACCTTTATCCAGGTTAATTTTTTTATATACCGTCGGGGCATTACTGGTTTTTGAAGCCAGGTTTAAACCAAACAGGAGACACCCGGCCGCTCTTGTACCTGGTGTCTTGATCCAAACATGCTTTATTGCCTTGATATGAACTGCCTGTTCTCCAAACCTTTTTTTATCAGGTACAACATACAGATTTTCTTTGTCGACAGATACTACAACAACCTCCTCTTTTTCTTTAAGTTTTCCCCTTTTATTTTTTATATCAAGCAGTATTTTATCATGAGGTTCAATGACATATTCAGTATGGTTTTTTTCATTGGTAAGAACCAACACCAAGGATTGACTTCGCATTGAGCCGGTTAAAAATAGCATCGGCACACAAGCAAGAATTAATTTAACGTTTACCATGATTTTTTTATACTATATGATTATTAGGGCTATGGCATGATGCCAAGTTAAAATAATTTGGGCAATAATCACCCCTGTCTTTTTCATAAGGCGGAATACCTTACTAAACCAAGAGCGGTGGCCCCCTACAAATAATAATGACCTGGTAAATTATTCAGTTTTGGGATCCATAGGAATAATTTATTCAGTCTTGATTACTCTCTTCGATCGTGAGATCGCTTCGCTTAGTTCTTTTATTTCCTTTTCACATCAAGCGAAGCGAGCTCATAAACGCTAGCGAATAACGAGAAAAGGAAAAGCCCACCCGGCTTGAGGGCATAATATAACTATAGGCATTCGTACATCTGGAGTTCATGGATTCCTGCCTGCGCAGGAATGTCTTGATCCACATACGAACAATGATAAAAAATAATATAAGGGCATCAAGTCGTATCAGTCTGTCATGATAAAATATTACGCTAAATATAAATCGTAATAGCACATTCGATAGAAAGGGATCCGCCTCGAAAAATTGCGTAAAGAAAATCACTGAGTGAAGCGTAAAGAAATCGATCATGTTTGATCCCGATAAAGAACCTTGTTGGTTTTGCTTAGCAAAACCTTACAGGTACTAAGAACCTGTTTAAATTTTTAATGCTAAAATCGAATGTTGGATAAATCCTG
>CAYUAV010000180.1:1100-7193 GCA_964442665.1 uncultured Bacteroidales bacterium | reverse complement strand
CATTCCTGTAGATTGCGGGCTCCCACACCTGGTGGATCAAAATCCTGGATGATCCGCAATATCTCAAGGAGTTCCTCTTCAGTAGTAGTAACGTTCACGGAAAAGGCCAGGTCGTCAACAATGGCTCCCAGATCCCTGCGGAGGTAACCGTCTTCATCCAGGTTACCGATCAGGTACTGTGCCAGTGCATGTTGCTGTTCATCGAGTTTACGAAGTCCCAGTTGTGCTTCCAGAAATTCATGAAAAGTGGAACCCACCGAGAAAGGTATCTCTTCCCTCTTATCGTCTTTCGAATAATTCTGTGTTTCGAGCCGGTACGAAGGAATATCTTCATCGTTGAGGTAATCTTCGATCGAAAATTCATCATTATCCTTGTCCTGATCTTCCGTCTGGGCTTCTTCCTCTTCACGCACATCCAGCACTTCGTCGTCCTGTCCCTCTTCAAGTATCGGATTTTCCTCCAATTCACTCTTAATTCGCTGCTCGAGTTGCATGGTAGGGATCTCCAGCAACTTGATCATCTGGATCTGCTGGGGCGAAAGCTTTTGCAGTAGTTTCTGCTGTAATTTCTGCTTTAACATCACGCATCACAATGTGAAAATCACCGGTTATAAAAATATAAAAATGCCCTGAATAAACAGGGTATTTCTGTCAAAGAATGCATGAAATCCTCGGAATTCCTTGTAAAATGCAGGGGCTGGTTTATCTTTAATTCCTGGCGATATAATTACGTTACCCGGCTAGAATTCGGCATTTTTGGGGGTACGAGGGAATGGAATAACATCGCGTATATTCGACATACCGGTAATAAACAACACCATACGCTCAAATCCCAGTCCGAAACCGCTGTGCGGGGCCGTACCGAATTTGCGGGTATCGAGGTACCACCAGAAATCTTCTTGGTTCAGCTTCAGTTCTTTTATCCGTTTTACCAGCTTATCGTAGTCTTCCTCGCGCTGCGATCCGCCTATGATCTCGCCGATACGCGGGAATAACACATCCATGGCGGCGACGGTCCTACCATCATCATTCTGCTTCATGTAAAATGCTTTAATATCCTTAGGGTAGCCTGTGATAATTACCGGCCGTTTGAAGTGTTTTTCGACCAGGTAACGTTCATGTTCGGTTTGCAGGTCGGCACCCCACGATATCGGGTACTCAAATTTCTGCCCCGATTTTTCCAGGATTTCAATACCTCTTGTGTAGGTAATGCGTTCAAAGCTGTTGTTCACGACAAACTCCAGACTGGAGCGCAGCTCGTTATCGTACATATTATTCAGAAAGTCGATATCCTCTGCACAATTTTCAAGTACATATTTCACCACATGCTGAAGAAAATCTTCGGCCAGGTCCATATTATCGTTGATATCATAAAAGGCCATCTCGGGTTCTATCATCCAGAACTCGGCCAGGTGACGCGGTGTATTGGAATTTTCAGCCCGGAATGTTGGACCGAAAGTATAGATCTCGGAAAGCGCCATAGCCCCCAGTTCACCCTCGAGTTGTCCCGACACGGTAAGGTTGGTTTCCCTTCCGAAAAAATCTTTGCTGAAGTCAATCTCACCCTTAGCATTGAGTGGTACTTTTTTCAGATCGAACGTTGTAACACGGAACATCTCTCCGGCGCCCTCGCAGTCGGAACCGCTAATAACCGGCGTATGCAGGTAGTAAAATCCCTTATCGTTGAAATAGTTGTGAATGGCAAAGGCCAGGGCATGCCGTATACGCAGTACGGCACCAAAGGTATTGGTACGCGGACGCAGATGAGCAATGGAGCGCAGGAATTCCATGGAGTGTTTTTTGGGCTGCAGGGGGTATTCATCAGCATTGCTGTCGCCCAGTATTTCCAAAGAGCTGACGCTTACCTCAAGCTGTTGTCCCTTGCCCGGCGATTCCTGCAGTCTGCCGGTTACGGCAACACAGGCCCCGGTAGTAATGCGTTTCAGCTCATTGGTACCGAATTTTTCGAAATCGATCACCGCCTGCATATTATTGATGGTGGAACCATCATTGATATGGATAAAACGGTTGCTGCGGAAAGTGCGCACCCATCCTTTTACCAGCACTTCATCGCCGGCCCTGCCAGCAGCCAGCAGTTCTTTGATCTTTGTTCTTTTCATGATACTTCTTCTGCTTTCCTGAAAATTTTTGCAAAAATAATCCCAATTATGGCAATAGGAACATTTTTAACGGGAAAATCTGATATATCCGAATTTCAATATTTCCGGTAAAATTCGAATTCAATATGGGTAAATTAGCCAAACCACAAATTATAATAAATTAAAAAGCAGCATGTTAAAGGAATATATTTTTGCTTATTTTGTCCTTAAACCCGAAATATTGACATAAAATAAAACAACTCGACCTATGACAAATATATCCTCCAAAGCAGAAATAACATCCGCTATTTTTAACTCGATGAATTCCCGGAACTTTTCCGGTATTGAACCTTTAATGGCGGATAGCATGGAATTTGATTTTCCGGGCGCCGGCTGTATATCAGGGAAAAAACGCGTTCTTATATTTTTAAGCGCCCTGCTCAGAAAGTACCCGGAACTTGTTTTTTCCGTATCGGAAATTCTTATTGACGGTCAGCGTGCATGTGCAGTATGGTCGAATAAAGGAAAAGACAGTAATGGTAATCCCTATGAGAACAGGGGCATGACTTATATTCGTTTCGAAAATGAGAAAATCGTTTTTTTGAGTGATTATTTTAAAGATACGTCCTTTACAAAAGCCAAAACCTGAAGCCTAAAGCTCAATGTTATCTACCCTGTTTGTATTGCGGCAAATGAACGAAATAAAATTCAAGGCAGCTGGTTACATCTATGTCACTCTAAAATAAATTAATACCTTTCATACTTCTTAATGATCATGAGTAAAAAGACCATGAAAAAGGTATTCGCCATGAACGGCAGTCCCCGGAAAAATGGAAACACCTCTGTAATGCTGCAGTATTTTCTGGATGGTGTTAAAGATGCTTCGGGAACCCATGAGGTCGTAAAGGCTGATGAGATCCGTCTCGACTACTGTAAAGGCTGCCTGCGCTGCAATGTGCTGGGCCGGTGCTCCAATGAGAAAGATGACTGGAAAATCCTGAGCGAAAAGATATTTAACTCCGATGTTATTGTTTTTGCTTCGCCGGTATATTTTCATCACCTGACCGCTTCGTTAAAAAAGATCGTTGACAGGTTCCGGTCTTTCGTAAAGGTACAGATTACCGAAACCGGACTTGAGCATACACCCTGGCATTCGTGGAACAAAGATTTTGTTCTGCTTCTCAGTATGGGTTCTTCGGACGATATCGATGCCAGGCCGGTAATCGATCTGTTTGAGTTTATGACGGGAATCCTCGGAAAAGAAAACCGGTTGCATGTGATAACAGCCACCCGGCTTGCGGTAACCGGCCAGTTGCTCAGAACACGGAATGAACTGGAAACGCTCTATGCAAAACTTAAACTGCCGCCCCATCTGGCTTCGTTTGACGCTGAAAAAAATACAAAAACAATTGATCGTTGTTACCGGCTGGGTAAAGGATTAACATTGAAGAGCGAATTTATATAGATGCAAATAATACTTTTACAGCGGAAAGTACCTACACATCCCTTTACCAGCACCTCGGTAACGGGTTTGCCTGCGGCCAGCAGTTCCTTTATTTTTGTTCGATTCATGATATTTCTTCTGCTTTCCTGAAAATTTTTGCAAAAATAACTCCAATTATGGCAATAGGAAGAATTTTGTATAGAAAATCTGTTTTGTTTGCAATGTTTTCATTAAAAGATTTACATCTTTTTAATGTAAAGTGCATCTATATCTGTTATAATAAAGATTAAATTTGTAAGGTATTGATTATTAAGGGACTTTTTGTAATTTGTAATCTAACAATAAATATAAAATGTTCAAATAATCAACACCATAAATAATTGCGCTAATTCTTTAATTAAAACATTCCGATTATTTCATCTCAACCGCCTGTTTACAAGTATTCAGCATCTGTTCATTCTGCAGTTTACCCCAGGAAGGCATAATACCCAGACTATCCAATTTTATTTGCTGATACAGGCTGTCCGCCTCTTCATAAAACGGCATGGCGTTTTTGGGCCCGCCGCCAAACATCTTCGGGGTATAATACAGGCTGTTCCCCTGTAAATAATATATACGCGGATTTGCCGGATTCATTGATCTGGCCTTTGTGATATCCTGGTTAAAGATCTCGCCATATTCTTTCCACCGGTTGCCGGGTTTTACTGCTAAACGTGCATTGGCAATCAGCGCCCGCAGAACAAATAATTCGTCATTTTCCTGTCCATAAAGTTGTTCAGCCTGTAACAGATGCTCATCAGCTTTATCAAGCAAAGCATCGCGCTTATTTTCATCCTCTTCGATGTATGAATAAATCGATTCTCCATAGGCTGCATAATAATGTGCCAGCCACTGGTCGTTCCATTTTCCTGCAATCAGTTCCAAACGATTAACCGTTGCAATGATCATAGCCGATGAGGTATCCTTTTCAAATTGTTCCAGTGTAGCGGCAAGGATCGGTTCAAATTCCTGTGCATGAAGAGGATAGGATAAAAGAATAATAGTACAGGAAATAATGCCAAATACTTTTTTCATTTTGATTATGGTTTTAAAGGTTATAATTCGTCTTTACTGAATCGTGTCAGCGAAATATTTGCCCCGAAAAATATCCAGCGGTCAATTGCCGGCCTTACCGGGTAGCGTTGCTGTCCGTCATATGAGTACCTGTATCCGTAAATATTTTTCCAGCCAAAGATATTATCGATAGCGACATAAAATACGGAAAACCATCGACCCAATGTAGCCAGGTAACTGATACTAAGCGATAAATCGTTGATGGAAGGAGTACGGGAACGTATAAACTCAGTATCATCGGGATTATAGTATGGCCTCCCGCTTCCGTATGTATAGCTTGTACTTATTGAAACACCCCATTTTTCAATAAAGTATTTCAATAAAATATTAAAATTGTGATCTGAAATAAAATCGGGGGTCGCCTCACTGATAAAGTTGCCATATAATCGCTTGGTATCAATATAGCTATAAGTAATCCAGTAATCGAAATTAGTAATGCTGGCTTTATCTCTCCAGAAGAAATCCACGCCGCGTGCATAGCCCTTTCCCGAATTATCAACTACTCCATAAATGTACCGGTAGGGATTAGGCGTGAAATTTGAATCCGAAGTACTAAGTTCCCTGATCAAATCGGCATACTGTTTATAATACACTTCCACCCTGAAGGAGCGATCGTTGCATATCCATTGATAATTGGCAATATAGTGTATTGCATGTTGAAAGTCGGGACGGTAACCATACAGCAGATAATTGTTATCGGGATCTTGATAAAAAACACCTCCGGCAAGAGATACCTGGGCATACTTTCCGGTTTTCAGAGCCAGCGCAATTCGGGGAGCCAGATTTTTCCGGTCAAGCAATGCGCTGTATCCGAAACGTAACCCGGGTTTAACAGCAAACCGTCGTGAGGGTTTCCACTCTGCCTCAAGGTAAGTTCCCAGCAATGATTCATTGAAATACTGACGAATAGTATCAAAGTCTCTTTTTACCTCAAACCTTTGTATTTCTGTGCCTCCCAGCAAATTTAATTTATCTGATAAAGGGTACCAGATCTCGCCTCTCCACTGTGCGCGCCAGTCATTATTTCCTGCTTGTATTTCCTTTCCCCAATTGATATCATCCTTATTCGTACTGTACGAGAACGCCGTATATACATTCATCTTATCCCCGGAATAACGATAAGAACTATTAAAGTAGACATTCCGGTTTTTTAAGCCAAAGTCAATTTCAGTTCCTGCAGAATCGGGATCGGGAACAGTAATTCCATTATGGTATGCATCGTACTTTAAAAAGGCTTTGAAAATTCCATTCTCATGGACCTTTTTAATATAACGCCCGGAGAAACCATACCCTTCAGGAACATCATAAACCTTATAATTTGTTTTAACCAGGCTATAAAATGGTTTAAGATTTGTGTAATTACCCGATACTTCGACAGCGGAATTTTCCCAGCGTTTTGAGCCTGATACTGCCAATCCGCTGAGACCTGCATTAAAA
>CAYUAV010000180.1:0-1090 GCA_964442665.1 uncultured Bacteroidales bacterium | reverse complement strand
AATTCAGGTTTGATTGTTCAGGCAAATCATTGGTATTTAGCTCCAGTACGGAAGATAGTGCCTGATCGTAACGCACACTATACCCTCCACTACTGAAAGATATCCCTTTGAACTGAAATGGCATAAACCGACTTCGCTGCGACACGCCGGGTACATTGCTGTAAAAAGGATTCTGTACCACCATTCCATCGATCACGATGGAACTTTCGGTTGCATCGCCGCCACGGACAAATAAACCGGTTTCCTGGGCAACTTTCTGGGTACCGGGAAGCGTTTGGATGGCTGCCACAATGTCACCTCCTGCAGCCGAATTGGTGTAGATATCCAGAGGTTTTAATATGGCTACCTTACGATCGTTGTTTGCTTCGAAGGTACCCGCTGAAACAACAACCTCATCAATCATCTCCTTCGACTCTTTCAGCACAGCCGATATTTCAACGGTATCTCCTTGCAGATTTACAAAATTATAAGCGGTTTCATACCCTACAATACTGGCAACCAGTTGGTGTAATCCTTTTTCATAAGTTGTGAAGCTGAAATGGCCCTCCTCGTCCGTAATACTTCCGTCAATAGTATTCTCAATAAAGACACCGACATAAGGGACAGGTTCTCTCTTTTCATTCATAATTTCGCCCCTGATCAGGGTTTGGGCTGTTCCTGGAATGCTGAACAGAAGTGATGTTATTAAAAATAAGATAACGGTCTTTATAACTTTCGGGTATTTGCTGCAAGGAATAGGGTACTTAATATGTGTTGTTTTCATTTACAGGTCGGTCGGTTTTTGAAAAATAGGGGTACAAATTAATATACAACTGGATCAAAATATTATGCATAAGCCAAATATAGTATGTATATCAGAAATTGAAAATCGCGAATCGGTAAATAGGATTATTCAACCGGTAAATAGAATATTGTTTACACATGAAATGATAAAATCGATATAGGATTACCAGGTGAAGGTAAAAAATGTTTACAATATGTCTGGTGTAACCCAGGATATTTTCCAACGGTCATTTAAAATCTTTAGCTTATCATGCAAACCCTTGCGGTCTTTTACGTAAGGACCTGTAATTTTTCTTTGGGAGCAAAG
>CAYUAV010000179.1:0-7219 GCA_964442665.1 uncultured Bacteroidales bacterium | reverse complement strand
AAATTATCTGCAGCAGAGGAACATATATTCGCTCATTAGCCCGTGATTTGGGATTTGAACTCAACTCCGGAGGGTATCTTTCAGGTCTCAGACGGACTGCAATAGGCGATTACAATATTAAGGAAGCTATGATTATAGAAAAATTTCAAAATAAATTAAACTTTTTGTAACCCAAAATGCTTTTTTACGTATAAGGGTCGTTTTATACTAATATAAGTTCATTTTAAGCAAATTACCAATATGAAACTTTCGCAATACAAGTACAATTTACCTGAAGAGTTGATCGCAAAATATCCGACACCAAATCGTGATGAATCGCGTTTAATGGTACTAAACAGGAAAGATAAATCAGTCAATCATAAGATTTTCAAAGATATAATCGACTATTTTGGTGAAAAGGATGTAATGGTTTTTAACAATACCAAGGTTTTTCCGGCCCGATTATATGGGAATAAAGAAAAAACAGGTGCAGAAATTGAGGTTTTTCTGCTTCGTGAGTTAAATAAAGAGCAGCGGCTTTGGGATGTACTCGTTGATCCGGCACGTAAAATAAGAATTGGGAATAAATTATATTTTGGCGAAGACGACTTATTGGTGGCTGAAGTTATTGATAATACTACTTCCAGAGGTCGCACCTTACGATTTTTATTTGATGGCGATTATGAAGAGTTTAAAAAAACGCTCTACGGTTTAGGCGAAACCCCGCTGCCTAAATTTATTAAACGAGAAGTGCAACCTGAAGATAAGGAACGCTATCAGACTATTTTTGCCAAATATGAAGGGGCTGTTGCAGCTCCGACAGCCGGCCTGCATTTTAGCCGTGAATTACTAAAAAGACTGGAAATTAAGGGTATTGAATTTGCAGAAATAACATTACATGTCGGATTAGGTAATTTTCGTACGGTCGATGTCGAGGATCTTACGAAACATAAGATGGATTCGGAACGAATTATTATTCCTCAAAAAGCCGTTGAGGTAGTCAACAGGGCAAGAGAGAATAGAAAGAACATTTGTGCTGTTGGTACTACTGTGATGCGTACTCTAGAGAGTTCAGTTTCGACCCAGGGATATCTGAAGGAATTTGACGGGTGGACAAATAAATTTATTTTTCCTCCGTACGATTTCAATGTTCCTACTTCGATGATATCTAATTTTCATTTACCGCTATCGACTCTCTTAATGTCAGTTTCAGCATTTGCAGGATACGATTTTCTCTTCGATTCCTACAAACTGGCTATAAAGGAAAAATATCGATTCGGAACCTATGGAGATGCGATGCTTATTCTCTGATAATCATCAATAAATTCCGGAAATCGGGCTTTAGAAATTAATTCTGTAAAAAAGTTTACTTTTATGCAACTTCCATGTAAACTTATTGTCTACTTAAGGCAGAAATAATTATTAAGTTAATAAAATGAAAAAGCATGCCATTCTTTTAATATGCATTTTTTGTCTGTCTGCAGCTCACGCTCAGGACGATGATTTTAAAACCATATTTCAGCGGGGAGGGGATCAAGCATTGGTAATAAGTGGATTTGGCGGGCCTATAATGATTTTTTCATCGGTTGGTGATAATTTTGCACATATGATGGGTGGTGGCGGTGGAATTATGCTCAATAATTTCTTCTTTGGAGGTTATGGATTAGGATTAACCACCTCGATTCCCTACAAGACTCAATCGGAACATGATCTGGAATTTGGTCACGGAGGATTCTGGTTTGGTTATATATTAGGTTCCAGCCGACCGGTGCATCTTTCTGTTTCTGCACTGGCGGGTTGGGGTGATATCATTGAAAAAGATCCGGATATTATCGGACTTGATAATATTTCTTCACAGCCGGTTTTTGTGATTACACCTGTTGCAGAACTGGAACTCAATTTTTCACACTTTTTTAAAGTCGGAGCAGGAACTTCAATTAGTTTTGTCAATGGGCCCGGTATAGACCGGACAACTTATTCATTCCGCGACTTTGCCCGTCCATCTGTATTTCTTTCTTTTAAATTCGGATGGTTTCATTAACCGGCAGGCAAGTAATTCAAATCAGTAAGAATTCCAGTTTATAATTTTGCATATATCAAACTCAACTGAAGAGGATACTATCAGTTCTCTTTTTTATTTGACGTTTACCGGCAATTAACATTTTTTATAAGGATTTCCAAAGTACTTGAGTGAGAGTAATTCATACGACTTAATAAAATGATTATCTTAGTTGCCCTTAACTATCGATAGTCAAAATTCAATTCTATTCAATGAATACTTTACGTTTTTATAACCGGATACTGGGCTGGGGGGTATTTATCATTGCAGCAATTGTATATTTGCTTACCCTTGAGCCAACTACAAGTCTTTGGGATTGCGGTGAATTTATTGCCAGTGCCTATAAGTTACAGGTAGGTCATCCTCCGGGAGCGCCTCTTTTTATGATCTTGGCACGCTTTTTTTCATTGTTTTCCGGAGGCGATGTATCCAAAGTTGCCCTTATGGTAAACGCAATGTCTGGACTGGCCAGCGCCCTGACCATAATGTTTCTTTTCTGGACCATAACTCACTTTGCCATAAAACTTATTAATCGCGGTGATGAAATTAAATCCTGGCAAATAATTGCCATTTTGGGAAGCTCATTGGTCGGGTCACTTGCTTACACTTTTTCTGACACGTTTTGGTTTTCAGCTGTTGAAGGCGAAGTTTATGCCAGTTCTTCATTATTCACAGCCGTCGTTTTTTGGGCAATATTGAAATGGGAAAATATAGCCGATGAAAAATATTCAAACCGGTGGCTTATACTTATTGCATATCTGATGGGTCTTTCAATCGGAGTACATCTTCTGAATTTACTTGCCATTCCGGCAATTGTATTAGTGTATTACTATAAAAAGTACACTTTTTCATGGAGTGGATTGATAGCCGCACTTATCATTTCTGTTGTTATTCTGGGTAGTGTGATGTATGTGATCATACCGGGAGTAATATGGATAGCATCTCGTTTTGAGTTGTTGTTCGTTAATGGGATGGGTTTACCTTATAATACGGGTATACTGTTTTATGCTGCTCTTCTCATTGGGGGTTTAATATACGGAATTCTTTACACGCACAAACATAAAAAGGTATTGGCAAATACTATTATTCTAGTGGTTACAGTAATAATACTTGGGTATTCGTCATTTTCGATGATTGTTATCCGGTCACTTGCCAATCCGCCTATGAATGAGAACAGTCCGGGAACTGTTTTTTCATTGATGTATTACCTGAATCGTGAACAATACGGTGACAGACCACTTTTCAAAGGACAATATTTTAATGCTCCCCGGCCTGTGATAAAAGAAGGCAAACCCACCTATACCCAGATTAATGGGAAATATGAAATTACGAACCGGAAAACTATTGCTGTTTACGATAAGGATTACACAACATTATTTCCCAGGATGTATAGCAGCAGTCCTGAGCATGTCGAGATTTATATGGAGTGGGCAAACCTTAAAGAGAAGGATTTATACTATCCTCGGTACGATGAAAACGGGAACATTCTTACCAATCGTATGGGTCAGATTGTATATGATAAGTCGAGACCAAAGAAAAAACCTTCCTTCAGTTCGAATCTTCGTTTTTTCTTTACCTATCAGTTGGGGCATATGTATTTCAGATATTTTATGTGGAATTTTGCCGGGAGACAAAATGATGAACAGGCAGATGGAGGTCCATTAAACGGGAACTGGATTACCGGTATCAATTTCATTGATCGTTTCCTGATTGGCAGTACGGAAAAGATGCCGGATGAAATTAAAAACCATCCATCACGAAATACATTATTTCTTTTACCACTTTTACTGGGCATTCTGGGAATAATGCTTCAATCTTCGAAGCATAAAAAAGATTTCTCGGTTGTTACTGTGTTATTTGTTCTCACCGGAATTGCGATAGTTGTTTATCTGAATCAGACACCCCTGCAACCTCGCGAACGTGATTATGCCTATGCCGGGTCATTTTATGCTTTTGCTATCTGGATTGGCCTGGGAGTATTGGGTATTATTGATATGATCGGGAAAAAAGCACAGAATGCGCCGGTTGCCCTTTTGGTAACAATTGTCAGCCTGGTTCTTGTGCCGGGTATTATGGCCAGAGAAAACTGGGACGATCACGACCGTTCCGGTCGGTATACGGCACGTGACATTGCATATGACTATCTCAATACCTGTGAACCGAATGCTATTCTGTTTACAGGTGGTGATAACGATACATTTCCACTTTGGTACGCACAGGAAGTTGAGGGTGTTCGTACTGATGTGCGTGTAGTGAACCTGATGCTGCTGAATATGGACTGGTATATCGATCAGATGAAGCGTAAAGTATATGATTCGGAAGCATTACCTATTCTAATAGAATCGGAAAAATACCGGAATGGCACCCGTGATGCAGTACCGATATACGAACGAACCGACCAGTCATACGATGCAAAGGATATTATCGAATTTATAGTTTCGGATTTACGATCGACAAAATTACCGGCACAATCGGGAGGAGAACTTGATTACGTTCCCACCCGGGCATTTTTCTTACCGGTTGATTCCATGAGGGTTGTTACGAATGGTACTGTTAATCCAAAAGATGCCGATAAAATTGTACAACGCATAAACGGACGCATTGCTGGCAGTTACATGAGTAAAAGTAATCTGGCAGAACTTGATTTGTTGAGGAATAACAATTGGGTAAGACCCGTTTACTATGTAGGTTCCAACCAGACTGATGAGCTGGGATTAAGCACTTATTTGCAGCTTGACGGGCTTGCCTATCGATTGGTGCCCATTAAAACTACTGGTACAAGTTTTGAAAGAGGCAGAATCGAAACGGAAATTCTCTATAACAATCTGATGAATAAGTTTATATACAGGGGAATTAATGACCCGCATGTATACCTGGATAATTTTCATCGCCGTACACTTACTGTTGTGAGACTCCGTTTTCGCTATATGCGACTCGCCAATAAATTGATCGACGAAGGCGATAATGAAAGGGCGGAATTGGTACTTGACAGGATTATTGAACTTACACCCAATAAAAACCTTCCGTACGATATGTTTATGCCAGGAATTGCCGAATCGTATTACAGAATAGCAAAATTCGAAAAAGGAGGAACAATACAGGAAAAATTAATTGATATCTCACGACGACACCTGGAATATTACAGTACGTTTAGCAGGAAACAACTAAAACGGATCAATAGTGAAGTTACGTACCATATGAGAATACTGGCAAATTCCATGCAGCTGGCCCGCGATTACAATCAGACGGAAATTGCAACAAAGGCAGAGGATCTTTTTAATCGGTTTGGTAAAGTCTTTTAAATGCTACAATAGAAATTCAATGGGAAAAATGCTGCTTGTTAATGATCTCTTTCCATTATTTGGGTAACAAATTCAATGAGTGGCGTTTTCCTTTTTTTGTCTGCACTTACCTCATTCAGATATCTTAGTCCGGATGAAAAGTATTTTTTAACTAGGGCATTTGTTTTAGTTGGTATTTGTAATGTTTCATAAATCTTTTTAACCGCTTTAATTTTTTCATCCTGATCTGCCTTTAACCTGTTAATCCAGGAGCGAAGTTCAGCAACTAATTTTGTATCGGGAGAATGGAGTGCACTAATCATCAGAAAAGTCTTTTTATTGGATATGATGTCACCGCCTATGGCCTTTCCAAACCGTCGATTACTCGCAAAAACATCTAAATAATCATCCTGTAGTTGAAAGGCCATTCCTATATTAAGACCGAACTGATATAAATTATCAATATCGCTGCTGTGAGCATTAGCTGTAATTCCGCCCATGGCAATAGATGCAGCAATAAGCACTGCAGTCTTCAGCCGTATCATTTCCATATAATCCTCAACCGATACGTTGGATTTGTTTTCAAAATTCATGTCAAGTTGTTGACCTTCACATACTTCAAGGGCTGTTTTATTGAAAAGGCGAAAAACCTGCTGTAAAACTTCAGGCTGCGTGCGTGAAATTAACTGATACGCTAATATCAGCATGGCATCACCAGAGAGAATAGCCGCATTTTCATCCCATTTAATATGTACTGTCGGAGAGTTACGACGTACTGTTGCCTTGTCCATGATATCATCGTGGAGAAGTGTAAAATTATGAAACACCTCAAAACCCAGAGCAGGGTCTATAATGGATTCAACAGAATCAGAGAATAATGAATGTGACATCAGGGTCAGACATGGTCTTATTCTTTTACCACCGATGGAAAGAATATATTTAACAGGTTGATATAATTCAACAGGATTTCTCTCGAAGGAAAACAATGAGAGACGATTTTCAACAATTTCAAAACATTTGGAATAGCTTAACATGTACTTTAGTTCGATCTGCAGCAAAAATAGAACTTCTTATTTTAACAATCAGATAAAAATGGTTCCAGGTTTAATAATAAAGCTTTTCCTAATTGTCAATTTTGTACTAATTTTGCGCCTTGGCGATTGCAAAGAAAGAAAACATGTATTTAAAATCGAGTCTCAAATATTTTACAGCATTACTATTCTTATTACTATCTGCAGTAACGATATATTCAAATCCATCAAAAATTAAAGTAAAAATTACGGGAATAGCCGATACCACGGTGATTCTGGCGCATTATCTTAATAAATCCATTTATCCCGACGATACTATCATGTTAAACTCGAAGGGAGAAGGTGTTTTTAAAAATTCAAAGGAATATAAAGAGGGAATGTATGTAATATACCTGCCTTCGGGAAAGTACTTTGAATTTATGATGGACAGGGATCAGGATTTCGGGATGGTTACTGACACGGCAAATTTTATAGCTAACATAAAAATTGATGGTTCGGAAGAGAATTCGATTTTCTTTGAATTTCAGAATTACATGATAGGGAAAAGAGAAGAGCTTATAAAATATAATGATATTCTGAAAAATTCCAATGATGAAAATGAGAAACAAAATGCGAGGAAAGCAATTGAAGAACTGACCCGAGAGCGTGAGAATAAGATACGGAATATTGTTGCGGAACATCCCGATTTATTTGTTTCAGCATTTCTTAAAGCGACACTGGATGTTGAAGTTCCGGAACCTCCGGTCAGTGAAGACGGGACAATTGATTCGGCATGGCAATATAAATATTATAAGAGCCACTTCTTCGATAATTTTAATCCAGCTGATGGAAGGTTGCTTCTTACACCGCTCTATGAAGATAAAATTATG
>CAYUAV010000178.1:0-7224 GCA_964442665.1 uncultured Bacteroidales bacterium | reverse complement strand
ATCATTATAAATAACTGATTGTACTTCTTGTAACTGTGTAAATCTGGTAAATCAAAAATAGTTTTATTTTGACATAAAAATACATTAATTATGTACAAATTAAAAATATTTTGCATAACCTTTTTTTATAAATCTTTATGAAAATGTAAGCTCGTAGAATATGTGATATTCAATACGTTAAATAATAACTTTTACTTAGATACTGTCTGAATGAGTCTATTCCTGAAGCTCGTATGCTCCTAGATCAGGGTTCGCATTATGAGGTCTTGGATTTCCCTTAATATCAGATTCAAGTTCAGGAATACCTAAATTCCATTCTGCATTACCTTTATTTATTGCAGGTGAAGTATTGTTGAGCTCAAAATTATATTCACCAGCAGGTATACTGTCATTAACAAAATCTGGTGACTTATTTAGAATTATGGCTATCATTTTTAAAGAATCAAAATATGGCACAGAATCTTCATGAAGCTTTAAGAGACAGTTTTTGAAGTTGTAATTTAGAGAAGCTTCATTAAGACTATCATAATATATTTCTGATGATTTCTTTCCATATATAATGCTGTTATAAAAGTTAATTTCAAGATCTTGTGGAAAGGTTACATCAATAATTCTGTAATCTTGATCGAGATCATACCAATTGAAATAATTTGTAAAAAAAACCGATGGATATTTTCTGGGTTTAAAATCATCAGTATAAATATAGTCAGGAAAATATGCTGAAATATTGGAAATAGTACAGTGATAAAAATTATACGAACCACCCATTTGAATAAGTAAAGCAAAAGAACCACAATCAGCAATAACAGTATTATAAACATTAATTGTAGCATTAAAGGAGTATATTCCGACGGAACCAGAGTTAAATATCATACAATTACTTAATTCAATTGATGGAGCTGATTCATTACTTGGATAACCCACTTGTAAACCAACTACAGCATTTTCAATAATGACATGTTCTAGAATATTATTCTGACTTTTTTCACCAATGTAAATTGTACGCCATTGATCAGCAGAGTAACGATATCTACCATCACGTCGGGCACCTGAGAATATAATGGGATTTTCATATGTGCCAAAAGCTTGTATTTTACCCCACACTATTAAACTAGAGTTGTGCGTTAAAAATATTTGTGTTCCCGGCTCAATAGTTAAAATTTCGTTCGAATCGAGTGCAGCGCTATTCACTATCAGGTAAGGCTTATCATTTATCCAGGTCTGTGTTTCGAATATTTCGCCATTCAACAGGTGTACATCCTGGCCGTATGCAATAAGTTTTACATCCTGTCGGTTACTTTTTAACCTGCATATCACGGAATCTTTTATGATCATCGGACTGCTGGCATCCAACGGGTCGATTGTAACTGCTACAAAGACATATAAGCTGTCCTTACGTGCAATGCGTATATTTTTAAAATCGTTTCCGCTGGTACCGTCAACATTCAGACGAAAGAAGGACTTATCTCCCCTTGCCAGGTAAATATGGTCAATTTCAAGCGGCTGATCATAGGGATTATATATTTTAAAGGAATTTGTTACCGAACCCAGGGTAACCAGAACCGTATCGAAGTAAACCGTATCGGTCGAAAATTTCACTGTCGCGTTTTCATCAGATACCAGTTCATCTTTACTGCAACTTGTAAAAAGTATACAGAATACAATGCAGGGGATAGCTATCTTAAGAATTATTCTCATGTATTTTTGTGCAAATGTAACCATTTAGGTATTTCATGATGAATTGAAAACGGATTTTCCATGTCTGCATTGTGTAGTCACGAGATATATAAATTATTTTTATCTCTCTGAGTATTTTCAAAAACTTTATTAAATTTATTATAGATTTACGTCATTGGAATAACGATAAGCTCGATTTGTTATGGAAATAAAACAAGCCTCATCTTACGATCTGATTGATGTTCTTTTTCTTCTCAAACAGTGTATTTCAGATATGAATAAGAAAGGCTTCAAACAATGGAACAGCTCGTATCCCGGACCCGAAATCATACAGGAAGATATTCAGAAAGGAACCCTCTATATTTTTACTGATTTAGGAATAGCCAAGGGAATCATTAACCTCTCGGACGAAACTCCCGAAGAATATTCTCAGATACCATGGAAAAGTAACTCCGATAAAATGCTCTATATTAAGCGATTTGCAGTTCATCCTTTCTGGAAGAATTCCGATATTCCTGAAAAACTGATGACTTTTGCCGAACAGTATGCTAAGGAGCACAATTTCGGAGGTATCCGTCTGGATGTTCTTGATACCTATCCTGCTGATGAAAATTTCTTCAAATCACGAAATTTTGATTACGCCGGAAACTTTCATAGCGAATTTCAGAAAATGCCTTATGCATGTTTCGAAAAAAACCTGTAATCGACTGATTACAGGTTTCTACTTTATATATAAGTTGCCTTGTTTTATAGTGTTATGGGAATTCCCCGGTAATAATCGTGTATTTTCAGTGCAATATCATATTCGTATTTAGCCTGTAATAATTCCGATTCGGCTTTTATGAAGTTATTTTTGGCAATATTATACTCAACGGAATTCACAATTCCCACATTGAATTTCTGTTCGGTATAGTGAAATGATTCCCGGTATGAATTTACTGCTTCAATAGCCGATTTATATTTCTCCCTGGCTGATACAGCATTATTGTATGCCTGCTGCACTTCCTTGTAGAGTTGTTGTTTAACCTGGTCGAGAGAAAACTGTGCATCATAAAGTTGTACTTTAGCATTACTGATTGCATTATTGACGTCCCAGTTGTTGAATACAGGAATGCTGATACCTGCACCAAAATAGGTTTGAGAATAAATATCGAACTGATCGGAAAATGATAATCCCAATTCATCCTTCGCATAGGAAGTGTAATTAGTCCCCCATCTTCCGTTAAGATATAATTGAGGACTTCTACGGCCCTGCTGGATCTTTAATTCGTATTTATATGAGTTAACCTGATATTCGGCATTTTTAATATGCGGAAGGAAAGTAAGTGCATCTTCATAAACAGTAACAGCTGAAGTTATATATGCGTCTAAATCGGGTTGTATCGTATCAGGCACAACAATTTCAAATCCACTAACAGAATCGAGATCGAGCAATTGAGTAAGATTGAGATAGGCAAGATTTAATTCATTCATTGCATTAGTTACATTTAACTGTTCAGCCGCCATTTGTGCCTGTATCTCAAGTAAATCACCCCGGGCAGCGCTGCCTGCCTGTTCCAGCTTCGATGTCCTGTCGACCTGCATTTCAGTTACCTCTTTCTGACTCCTGTTTACCTCCATTAATTCCTTCTTGAGTAAAATATTCATATATGCGGAAACTATTGAAAGTGTCAGTTCGATTTTTTCCTTTTCAACATTCTGAATGCTTGCTAAAACCTCGTAATTGCCCTTTTTAATATTATTATATGTCTGCAGCCCGTTGAACACATTCATGTATGAATTTACTCCAAAGCTTGCACTTGAAATATTATTATCGATAATAATACCTTCGGACTGAATAAATTGTTGCCCATAACTATATCCGCCGGAAATACTTCCATTTAAATTGGGTAGTATATTCATATATGTTTTGAAAAGGTTATGTTCTGCCATCTCGACCTGTAATTCCTGACGTTTAACCTGCAGATTATTTAAATGTGCATATTCAATACAATCGGAAAGGGTCCAGGGATTCTGGGAAAATGATACTAATCCGGATGATAAGAGAATGATTAATAATGTTATCCTTGTCTTCATGGTACTTGTAATTAAAATTCTATGTTTGTTAACAGTTAAATTCGTTCACGATATAATAAATGTATATAGTCTGCACCTTCAATGGTATCGAGTATTTGTATTAATTCCCAATTGCCGCTGTAAGAATTGATAAAATGCTGCAATCGCTCAACCCGGTCCAGTGCGGATGTTTTTGTCTGATTCAATTCTCTCATATCAACCGATTCCAGTCGATAACGCTGTATCTGAGCACTCTCTGAAAGTCTGACTTCTACCTCCGCCCTTTCAGCTTCATTCATTCTGTTAAATGGAATACAAATTTCTTTCATCTTTATCCGACATTCATTGCTTTTTTAATATTCTCAGTTACTACATGCCCGTCGAACAGTTGAATTATTCTGTGTGCCTTATCGGCATCGGCCGGGGAATGTGTAACCATAACGATAGTTGTACCGTCATTATTGAGTTGCGCCAGCAAATTCATAATTTCCTCACCGTTCACTGAATCCAGATTTCCTGTCGGTTCGTCGGCCAGAATGAGCTGTGGTTTTGATATAACAGCTCTTGCAATAGCTACTCGTTGTTGCTGCCCGCCTGAAAGCTGTCTCGGAAAATTTCTGCGTCTGTGCATTAACCGGACCTTATCCAGGGTTTCATTGACCCTTCTCTTTCGCTCTCCCGACGAAATACCCATATATAAAAGAGGAAGTTCTACATTCTGATAAACCGACAATTCTTCGATGAGATTGAAACTCTGAAAAACGAAACCAATTTTTCCCCTCCTGAAACGGGTTCGGTGCAATTCATTCATGTTTGTTACATCGTTACCCTGAAACCAATATCTTCCTATCGTAGGTCTGTCGAGCAGTCCGAAGATATTGAGCAGGGTAGTTTTACCACAACCCGATGGTCCCATGACAGCAACAAATTCACCCTGGTCGATGGCCAGATTCACCCGGTTAAGAGCAATCGTTTCGACTTCATCGCCGTAGAAGGTTTTGGAAAGCTCTTCAGTTCGTAACATAGTACATAAAGAAATTTCAGTTAGCCTAAATCTTTCATTAATTATGCCAGTATATGTAAAATATTATATTTTAATTACTTAAACTAAATAAATAAAACTGTTTTTGTTCGAATTTGCGACAAAAATAGTCCGATTCCGAACATACATAAATCAAAGCTGGAAAAACCACAGCTCCGAAAAAATATGGAGACAATATAACGACTTCATTTTAAAAACCCACCTAGCTGTATACCACTTTATTTTGTTACATCTATTTATTAAGATGAGTTCTGAAATAATACTTATTTTTGTTTACATGCTTGCATAAAAATATGAATGGAAATGACCAAGAAAACAGGAAGAATTCTGGCTGTCGATGATAACGAGGATATCTTGTTCGCATTAAAATTATTGCTGAAACCTAATGTGGAACTGATTACTACGCTGAGCAATCCTGAAGGAATTCCCGAAGCTCTGAAATCAGAAGATTATGATGTTATTCTGCTTGACATGAATTTCACAAAAGATGCAAGCAGCGGTAAAGAAGGTTTTGACTGGCTGAAACGAATCAAGGAAATTGACCCTGAGTCCGTGGTGGTTTTCATTACAGCTTATGGCGATGCAGAAAAGGCTGTAAAAGCAATTAAATCGGGGGCAACTGATTTTATTCTAAAACCCTGGCAGAACGAGAAATTGCTTGCCACACTTAATTCTGCCATTCAGTTAAGGGAATCGAAAAAAGAAGCCGGCAATTTGCGATCGCGCCAAAAAGAGTTGTGTGCCATTATTGATCAACCCTTCCATGAGTTCATTGGCGATTCGTCCGAAATGAAAGAGGTGTTTAATACCATAAAAAAGGTTGCCAAAACCGATGCAAACATCCTTATTCTTGGCGAAAATGGTACCGGTAAGGAACTAGTGGCCAGAGCCCTTTACAGGAATTCAATGCGTGACCAGGAAGTATTTGTAAGTGTAGATATGGGCTCCATTACCGAAACACTATTCGAAAGTGAGCTTTTTGGTCATGTTAAGGGCGCTTTTACCGATGCCAAAAACGACAAACCCGGGAGGTTTGAACTTGCCTCCAGGGGAACTCTTTTCCTAGACGAGATCGGGAACCTCTCGTTTGCGCTTCAGTCCAAACTGCTCACAGCTATCGAACGCAGGGAAGTAACACGGGTAGGTTCCAATAAACCAATTCCCATCGATGTAAGGCTGATATGTGCCACAAATAATGATATTCATAGTCTGGTTCAGGAAGATAAATTCCGGCAGGATCTCCTGTACCGAATCAATACTGTGGAAGTACACCTGCCTCCGCTGCGCGAGCGAACAGGAGATATAGCAATATTATCCGAACATTTCCTCGATATCTATACAAAAAAATACAAGAAGAAGATATCAAAAATCAGCCAGTCGGCCTTAAATAAACTTAACCATTACAGTTGGCCCGGAAATGTCAGAGAACTGCAGCATGCCATTGAAAGAGCTGTAATTATGTGCGATACCGCTGTACTCGATCCTGACGATTTCTTCCTCTCATCACAGAAAAAGCAGGATGATATGGCCCTCGATACCTATAACCTGGATGATATTGAACGCACAGTCATACTTAAAGTCCTCAGACAAAACCATGGCAATATTACTCAGGCAGCAAAAGAACTCGGACTGACACGTACATCCCTTTACAGAAGAATGGAAAAGTATGATCTTTAAGAATTTTCGGTTTAAGCTTGTATTCAGGGTCATACTGCTAACAGTTTCGATCTTTCTTTTCTATTACTCTTTCAATACAAACTTTTTTTTCACGCCTATAATAGTGGGAGCATTGATCCTCTTCCAGATATCATCGCTGATTCGCCTCATCGATAAAACCAATCGCGAACTTACATCATTCCTTGAATCGATCAGGTTCAGCGAATTCACGCGTAAATTTAATATGGAGGGCATGGGATCATCATTTGAACAGCTAAATGTTGCACTGAATGAGGTCATTAATGATTTTCAGCGTGTGCGATCGGAAAAGGAGGAACATTTTTATTATCTGCAGACCATTCTTCAAAATATCGATGTAAGTCTTATAGCCTATCAAACCGATGGTGCGATCGATCTCATAAATAAGTCGGCAAAAAAACTTTTCCAGGTTACCGGGCTCACCAATATACGAAACCTGGAAAAACTGAGTAAAGAACTCGTCGATGTCCTGTTCACCATTAAGCCCGGCGAAAGCAAGCTGGTAAAGGTTTACGACGAAGATGATTTTCTGCAGCTGGCAATATATGCAACGACCATAAAAGTAAGGGACAAGCTGATCACGCTGGTTACAATAAAGGATATCCAGAATGTACTCGAGGAACAGGAAACAGAAGCCTGGCAAAAACTTATACGGGTTCTGACACATGAAATCATGAATTCGATCACACCGATTGCAAGCCTGTCGTCCACACTCGAAATTATGCTTAAAGGCTATAAAAAGAATCCTGCGGGAA
>CAYUAV010000177.1:3409-7224 GCA_964442665.1 uncultured Bacteroidales bacterium | reverse complement strand
TGAGCAGTCGAAGGACAATCCTTCGGGACTGATCCTCTATATCAGGATTTTCTCGTTGGTTGCCCTTTTTATAATATTCCTGGCCTGCATGTACTACACAAACCTTGCTCCGGCCATTGCCACCCGAAGAGGGAAAGAAGTGGGGATAAAAAAGGTTTTCGGTTCGGGCCGTAATCCTATTTTCAGGCAATTTACCATTGAAGCGTTTTCATTAACTCTGTTCGCATTCTTTCTTTCCATTATCCTGGTGGAACTGATACTGCCTGCCTTTAACCATATGATCGACATGAAGCTGGATTTTGGTTTCCATAATCCCAGAACCATTTTCATAGCGCTAACAATACCGGCGCTTACAGGTCTGCTGGCCGGAATATTTCCCTCTATTTATATGTCTTCCTTTAAACCCATTACAGTTCTTAAAAATATTTACAGGCCCGGCCGCGGATTACCCCGGCTAAGGCAATCGCTGGTTGTTTTCCAGTTTGTGATAACCATAGCATTTATCATTTCTTCCCTCCTGATCTTCAAACAGATCAAATTCATTCAGCATAAAAAACTGGGTCTGGACGAAGATAATGTTGTGTTTTTTCCGCAGAGTCTTTTCATTATAAAGCACAGGGAAGCTTTTAAACAGGAACTGGAAAATCTGCCGGGTGTACTCGCAGTGAGCTATACCAGCGACTCACCCATACAGGTAAACAGCGATACTTCCGATCCGGTGTGGAGAGGGAAAAGTCCTGATTACAATATCAGCGTACCCTATTTACAGGTCGATTATGATTTTTGTAAAACCTTTCATGTGGATATTATAGCCGGGCGCGATTTTAATGAAGATTACCCTTCAGATACCAACTCGATAATTATCAATGAAAAATTTGCTGAAATCATGGGTTTGGAGGACCCGGTGGGCGAAGTCATCAGTTATTGGGGAAGAAAAGCAAATATTGTGGGTGTTGCCAAGGACTTTCATATCGGTAGTATGCACAGGCCTATCCAGCAACTGATGATCATCAACCGGCCTCGTAACACGTGGCTCACCATGGTGCGGATTGATGGCAACATGAGGAGACAAGTGCTCAAGAATCTTGAAAAGACCTTCCGGGCATTTGATGAAACTGTTCCTTTTGAGTACCGGTTTGTCGATGAGGAATATGCTGAAAACTATAAATCGGAATTGTACCTTGGCCGGCTGGCCCTGGTTTTTACTATTCTTTCTATTGTAATATCCTGCCTGGGATTGTTCGGTCTGGCACTTTTCACTGCCGAACAGCGAACCAAAGAGATCGGCATCCGAAAATCGATCGGAGCCAGGACTGTCCAGGTAATGACCATGCTAACTTCAAAATTCCTGTTATGGGTACTCATTTCATTTGTTATAGCCAGTTTGCTGGCATACCAGATCATGCATTCCTGGCTTGAAGGATTTGCATACAGGACATCGATAAACGTTTGGGTTTTTATTACTACAGGACTTATAGCTATGATTATAGCACTGATAACGGTGAGCTGGCAGGCTTACAGAGCTGCTAACCGGAATCCGGTGGAGAGTTTGAGGTATGAATGACAAAATTCTGGAATAAGCATGATGGCAGATATGAGATATAATTAATAAGTAAAACCATGATTAAGAATTATCTTAAAGTAGCTCTCCGAAACCTGCTGAAGCAGAAATATTTTACAATTATAAATATTTCAGGACTTGCATTGGGAATTACCGCATCGGTACTTATCTATCTCTGGATAAGCCACGAAACGAGCTATGATAAGTTTATTGCCGGATATAAGAACATCTATCGGGTTGTCACTGATGCATCGCTTGGAGGACAGCATTTCAGCGTATGCCTTGTTCCATCGCCGTTGGCCAAAGAATACAAGGATGAATATCCGGAAGTGAAAGAAACAACCAGGTTGTCGTTTTATCAAACCCATGTTTTAAGCTATAACGATAATAATTTTAAAGAAAAGAGGGTGATCTTTGCCGATTCCAATTTTTTCAAAATATTCAATTTTCATTTTATTGAGGGAAATCCTGAACGGCCTTTTAACGGAACAGAGAGTGTCATTCTCACCGAAAGAGTTGCTAATAAATATTTTGCCCACGAAAGTGCTTTAGGGAAAAAATTGATTATGGATGGGGAAAATACAAGGACCGTATCGGCTGTATTAAGTGATTTGCCTTCCAATTCACACATGCATTTTGATGTACTGGTATATACAGATATCCCTGATAACTGGGGAAATTTCAATTGGCTGACCTATATAATGTTCAACGAGAATTTTTCAGAGTACAATGCCGGAAATAATCTTCAGCATATTGCAGACAATAACATAATTCCTCACTTGACGCAGGCATTCGGAACCTCAATTGAGCAGTTTAGAAACGCAGGTAATTATATTCATCTGAGTCTTCAACCGTTATCATCGATTCACCTGAATTCAGCTTTTTATGGTGAAATTGAAACAAACGGCAATAAAACTTATGTAATCTTTTTCTCAGTTATTGTAATACTGATCCTGATTATTGCCGGCATAAATTATATGAACCTCTCAACAGCATATTACGATACAAGGTTAACAGAAGTCGGAATCAGAAAAGCAAATGGTGCATCTGGTTTTACCCTGATCTTGCAATTTTTATTTGAATCGGCATTGATAAGCATTGCCGTTTTCATCCTAAGCATCATGCTTATACAAATAAGCATGCCATTTTTCACCCATTTCCTTGAAATTGAGATTAATGAAGCATTATTACATAAATGGTATTTTATTATACTGACATTCTTCTGTGTTTTAGCACTTGGATTTTTTTCAGCCATTTACCCTGCTGTCTATTTTTCGAGCTTTAAAACCATTTCTATTTTAAAAGATAAGCTTAGATTCCCTGGGAAACAATCGTTCAGGACACGCTCTATATTGGTGATCTCCCAATTTACTATTACCATTCTTGTGATTATTGCAACCATTTTGATCAAAAAACAATTGTATTTTATGGCCGATAAAGAATTGGGCTTCAATAAGGATCACCTCGTAATTGTTGAAGGTACCAATAGTCTTTCCGATCGAAAGGAAATTCTGAAAAGCGAATTATTAAAAAACCCTCAAATAATCCATGTGGCATTCTCAGATACCTACCCGGGCGAAATATACTCAAGTATTACGGGCTATGGAGTAGAAGGACAAGGCCCTGAAAAAAGCTATGTTCTGAAAACAATAGGAGCAGATAAGGACTATTTCGATACCTATGAAATGGAAATTACCTATGGAAGAAAATTTGACGAGCAGGACCGACAGGCAATCATACTCAATGAACGTGCTGTGAAATTTCTGGGACTTGAAAATAATCCGCTCGGACATCCAATCCTGTCAAATGGACAGGAAGTACCGGTAATAGGGGTAGTAAAAAATTTCAATCACGATCCGCTGAATATAACTCTTGACCCTATAGTAATATTGAAAGCCGATACAAGATATCTTGATAAAATGATCATCCGCCTTGCACCGGGAAATACAAAAGAAATTATTGATTTTATAAATGAGAAATGGAATACGATATCAAACAACCTTCCTTTCGAATATCATTTTCTCGATGAAAAACTAAAGTCGGCATATAAGGCCGAAAGGAAAGCAGGCAGAGTATTTACTTTATTTTCTTTTCTATCGATAATAATAGCATGTATGGGTATACTGGGAATTGCTGCATTTCTGTTGCAAAAGCGGGTTAAGGAAATCGGGATACGTAAAGTGAATGGTGCCAAAATATCGGAGGTAGTTGCCCTGTTCAATAAGGATTATTTAAAATGGAACGCTATATCGTT
>CAYUAV010000177.1:0-3399 GCA_964442665.1 uncultured Bacteroidales bacterium | reverse complement strand
CTGATAGCTACTCCCCTGGCATGGTACTTCATGAATAAATGGCTGAATACCTTTGCATTCAGAACAAGCCTGAGTTGGTGGGTTTTTGTACTCTCAGGAATTTTGGTGCTGGTAATGGCCTTGCTTACAGTGAGCTGGCAAACCTGGAGAGCAGCCAGAAGAAATCCGGTGGAGGCGCTGAGGTATGAGTGATTTAACCGCATAAAGTAAACTAATGTTTATAAAAGCTGTAAAATACAGTATCAGGCGTATAACTCACAATAGAAATTATAGCCTTATCAATATAGCAGGACTTACTGTTGGAATAACAACATTTCTGTTGATCATTCAGTTTGTCATCTTTGAGTTTAGTTACGATAATTTTCATACCGATTCCGGGAATATTTACCGTATTCGTAACGATGTTTACAATGGATCTAAACTTGAAGAACAATATGCTACCTGTCCGTCTGCACTGGCCCCTGCTTTAAAAGCTGACTTTGCCGAAGTAACCGAATCAGTGCGGTTACTTCGATGTATTCGCATGGTTGTATCAGACAGGGAGCAGGATATACACCTCCGTTCTGATGAGATATATTTTGCCGATTCTACCTTTGGTAATATTTTTTCGTTTCCGGTACACTCCGGCCAAATTTCTTCCGAATTCTCCCGACCCAACAAAGTCATTCTTACAAAGAGTTATGCCGATAAATTTTTTGGAAATGAGAATGCCGTTGGCAAAGTATTGCAGTTCAAAAGCAGGTATTTTGATTTTAATTGTGAAGTAATCGCTGTGCTGGAAGATATCCCTGGTAACTCACATTTACAATTTGAAGCTCTGGTTTCAATGGCCACATACAATCAACAATACCCGATTTATGGCGATTTGAACAATTGGGAACTCGGAATATTTTTCAGTTATATTAAAATGACCGGAACATCCAATGCCAGTAAATTTGAAGCCAATCTGCCAGCTTATTTGAATAATCATGTTGAGTATAGAGGCCAGGGTACGCATTTTGTCTTTAGTCTTGAAAATATAACTGATATACACCTTAGTGAAGTAAAGACGTTAATGTATGAGAGTAATATGAACAAAAGTTCATTGTACCTTTTAATAATAATTGCGTGTATCATTCTGACTATTGCGTGGATTAATTACATGAATATATCAACTGCCACATCAATTGATAAGTTAAAGGAAGTTGGTATTATGAAAGTTGCAGGGGCTAAAAATAAGCAATTGTTTTTACTATATCTGACAGAATCAATGCTTCTTAACGGTGTAAGCATACTAATTTCAGTTCTGCTTATTTTACTTTTACAACCCTGGTTTTTTCAACTCGTTAACCGTCCTGGAGGATTAAGTACAGGAAATACATACCTAAAATATATGCTTCCGGCAGGTATATTTATTGTAGGGACATTAGTTTCCGGATTATATTCGGCATGGCTTTTATCCTCTTTAAGACCCGCTTTTTCGCTCAAGAATAGTTTTCATAGACTGAATGGAAAAACTTCCTTGAGGAAATTATTAGTCGCATTCCAGTTTACTGCTTCAACAACTTTAATTGGTGGAACACTTATAGTATGGCAGCAGATAAATTATATGCGACATAAAGATCTGGGACTAAATGCTGAACAGTTGTTAATTGTTAGAGCTCCCCTGACTTCTTCTGAAGAAGATTTTGCAGCCCGGATGGAGAGTTTTAAATCAGAAATGGAAAAGTATCCTGATATTAAAAAGGTAGCCGGGTCCTATTATATCCCGGGCGAAGAAATCCGGTATAAGGCTAATTATTTGAGACGCGACGAAAAAGAGGGACCTCAGTCATTTGGCATTAATTCGGGTGATGCTGACCTGATTGAAACTTTTGGTTATCGTATAATCTGTGGGCGGAATTTTTCAGAAGATTTCACTAAAGACAAGGATGCAGTAATTCTAAATGAAACCGGAGTTCATACTTTAGGCTATTCTACTCCTGAGGAAATTCTTAACCAGGAGATATTGTATGAAGAAACCTATCCACGACATGTAATTGGTGTAATAGAGGATTATCATCATATGTCGGCTCGATACGATTATGAACCTCTGTCAATAAGTTACGATAATACACAAATGAATTACTATGCTATCAGATTAAATACTTCTGATATTACGAATACTATGAAAAATATAAGGCTCACTTGGAAAGCTGTTTTTCCGGAAGATCCATTCGATTTCTTTTTTATGGATGAATACTTCGACAGACAATATAAAGATGAAATACAATTTGGAAAGGTATTTATAATAATGGCTTGGCTGACTATATTTATTGCATGTATAGGTCTGCTGGGACTCGCATTACATAGCACAAAAAAACGAACAAAAGAAATTGGTGTCAGAAAAGTATTAGGGTCTACAGTACGGGAAATTTGGAAACAGCTTTGTGCAGAATTCCTGAAACCTATTTTAATAGCCATTAGTATCGCTCTGCCTATAACATGGTTCTTTATGTTAAAATGGCTTGAAGGCTATAGTTTTCGAACAAATATTGCCTGGTGGTTCTGGATTATACCTGGGAGTTTAGTTTTAGCTATTTCGTTAATAAGTATAAGCTTGCAGGTATATAAAGCAGCAAACCGGAATCCAGTGGAGGCATTGCGATATGAATGATATTTAGGTATCCCTGATACGTGATAAAAGAATAATACAGAAAACGCAATAAACAATACTACGATGATGAAAAGACTAAAAACCTTTTTAATTCCGATGCTTATTTTGAGTATTTCAGGCTGTCAGAAAAATAATATCAAAGGCCCGGAAAAGATTCCCGATAAAGAACAGTTGGAACAATTTGATCAGTTGCTGTCTGCCATTATGAACGATCTGTCCGTCGACAGTTTCAGCTATGCGATCTGCACAAACGCAGGTACCATAAAATTTGAAGAGAAGGGCATTCCAGCCGATCAGGTCATCCCGATAGGAGATGTTTCAAATATGTTTATCAGTACCCTGTTACTCCAACTTTCGGAAAAAGAAAAAATCGATATCAGGGACAACCCGGGTAAATACGACATTGAGGGAGAGCTAGGAAAAAGCCCGATTAAAAATCTCCTGTCCTTTACTGCTAATACCACAGATGCCGCAATTCGTTACGATCCTGAAAACTATGTGTTGTTATACCGTACACTGAAAAATGCATCCGGGGAAAAAGTTCCCAAATTATTCGCATCGAACCTGGGACATAAGCTGAAAATGAAACATACCACGATCCGAAAGAATGATGATGGAATTCAGGGTAATTCAAGTTTGGACGATCTGATCCGATTTTCCATGGCTATCGACAATCAGAAGCTTTTTGAAAATGAATATACCGATAACCTTATGTTCCGGCCGGTTTACCTGGAGACAGGTGAACGGAGTCCTGCAGGACTGGG
>CAYUAV010000176.1:0-7230 GCA_964442665.1 uncultured Bacteroidales bacterium | reverse complement strand
ACAGACTTGCTATTGCAATGGCTGACAATTACTGGTACAATAATGTATAATCAATTAATGAAAATGATAAAAAATAGCTACATAATAAAATACGGCCTTCTTTTCCTCAGCCTCTTCCATTCTGCCGCAATCATTGCTCAAAACGCAGTTCCTGAACAGGAATTCTCTGCTCTATCGGAAATAAAAACCATACTACTGTATCGGTCGGGGTGGGAACTTTCGATGCCGGTTCTTCTGAGAAACGAAGAGGAATACCTGGAACTCCGGTTTGATTACCTTGGAGAACCGGATTGCAATTTCAGCTATTCAATAGAAAATTGTACATACAACTGGTATCGTAACAACATACCGGAACACTATTATATAGAAGGCTTTAATGACATACCCATCGATGAATATCACCCTTCGCGCAATACAACATATAGTTACATGCATTATTTCGCTACTGTACCCCCTGAGGATCTGAAAATTACACAAAGTGGTAATTATCTGCTGAAAGTTTTTAATAATTCGGATCGTGAAGACATTATTTTTACCCGTAAATTTTGTATAGCTGAAAAAAACGTAACTATTAATGCAAGGATTCGGCGGCCGGATCTTCAAAATCAGGAGTTAAACCTTGAGATAAACCTGGGCGACCTGCAACTAACCAATCCCCTTGAAGAGATCAAAGTTGTCGTAATAAAAAATTACGACTGGAATAACCAGGTGAATATTAAATCTCCACCCTTTCTGCGTGATAACACATTGTATTTCGACCTACCTGAGCAGATTATGGCAAAAGGAGGCAACGAATTCCGTTATTTTGACACAAAAAATACTAAGGTCGCATCGGAACATGTTGATTATATACAATATCAGGCACCTGAGTTTCATTTTTTCCTGAAACCCGACAAGCTGAAGGAGTATGAACCCTACTTTTCGTCATCTGATTTGAATGGCAGGTTTTTTATCGAAATACCCGATGCATTCGACCGCCATACGGAATCGGATTATGTACAGGTACATTTTACCCTTGAATCGGAACAACCTTTAGGCACTGAAGTATATATATACGGCGCGCTGACTGACTGGAAAACTGACAATCAGAATTATATGATTTACAATCCTGAGAAAGAAGTTTACGAAAAAACACTGTTATTGAAACAGGGTTACTTTAATTACGCTTATGCCACAAGTGATTACAACAGTGCTCACATTTCCTTCGATATTACCGAAGGTAATCATGATGAAACCGAAAACGATTATCTGATTTTTGTTTACCTCCGCAGAACCATGAGTGATTTTGACCGATTGGTGGGATATACCGTTGTGAATAGTACTGAGAAAATCAGATGATAAATTAATAACTAATGGTTCTAATGATCATATATCGAGTTACTAGTGACATGTCAACAATAAAAGGATTTCAATTTATTTTATGAAGGTTTAAACACAAACCCTGTAATCCCCCCTCTCGAGAAAGGGACAGAGGGGGTGTGTATTACATCCATGATTTAATATTTTAACTTTTTAGAATTGACAAAGCACTATTTTACAATTCTTTATATCTTAAAAGACAGTCCCAATGTAAGTGTCGCAGCAATGGGAGTAGCGCTGCCAAATATCACATCGCCGCGTATACCAAGCGGTATGGTGAATCTATCGGTTACAGGAATTTTATAACCCCCCGCGAGCATAATACCCGGGACTAATCCATTGTAGAATACATGGAGATGGACACCTCCCTGGCCATATAAATTAAAAGCCTCCAGCTGAAGAACCGGCCCCACATGAAAAGTTCCTATGTTACCCCAATTGAAGTACCCGAAATAATTACGATACTCATAATAATACAATTGCTGGTATCCCAGATCAATTCCAAATGAAACATATTTAGCGGGGGAGTACAATCCCTGGATATAACCTCCATAGCACCATGTATTCCAGTCCTCCATCACATACCCCATAGCCTCGGCTACGTCAACAATGGTAGCTCCTCCGCGTGCATTGAAACTTATTTCCACTTTCTGTGCATTAATACTCAGAGCAGACAGCATAAAAGCCGAGATAATAACTATTCTTTTCATGATGACATGTTTTTGTGGATTATAACAGTACAAGTTAAACAGAATTGATGAAGAAATTACAATTAATAGTAACTTCCGGTTTGTTTCTGTAAGGTTAAATAGTATGTTTACAATGAAAATAATAAAAAGAATCAGCCAGGCTCTCACGCTCGGATTACTATTGCCAGGAATGCTGATAACCCTGACCAATTCAGCTGTTCGTGCAGCAGCCAATACCGATGGTTACGATAGCACAAGGATATTTCATGCCATGAATAGAGCCCGCCAGGGTGAAGATATTGTAGTAGCTGTTATCGGAGGATCAATTACTGCCGGTTATGCTGCTTCGACTGAAGAACATCGTTTTACAAACCTCATGACTGACTGGTGGAAAAGTACTTTCCCGGCAAGTAATATTACACTTATAAATGCGGGTATCGGAGGAACCGGTTCTGATATCGGTACCCACCGCCTCCAGCGGGATGTGATGGTCCACGATCCGGATTTTATTGTTGTGGAATTCTCGGTGAATGATTCTCCCGGTGAATATGCTACAAAAATGATGGAAGGATTGATCAGACAAATACTACAGAACGACAGTCTGCCCGGTGTTATGATGCTGTTGCTGAAACAGGAATCGGGAGCGACAGCCCAGGCAAGTCATAAACTGGTGGGTAACCATTACGATGTACCTATGGTAAGTTTTGCCGACCTTATCGACGACCGGGTTGCAGGAGATGGTCTGACATTGCACGATATCTATGTTGACGGTATTCATCCAAATGACCTGGGTATGCAATATATCGCTGATTTTCTGATCGAAGAGCTTGAAGCCATTTACAATGCTTTGCCTGCTGAAGGCGAAGTGCCTGCGATACCAACAACTTTACCTGACCCCCTGATTACCGATGTTTACGCCCATACCTATATGTATTCACCTGCCACACTGGTACCACTAAGCAATTCAGGATGGAATTCCACAGGCTATAAATGGACGGCCGATACGGAAGGCAGTGAAATAAGCTTTTCTATCGACGGAAATGCCATATCTTTCATTTACACACGTCACGATGTGGGTCCGAGAGGACAGGTCGAAGCATGGATCGATGACCTGCCTTCTTCAACATACGATGCATACTGGACCGAAACCTGGGGACCCGGAGATGTATTTGCACTTGTCAGGGAAACCCTGCCTGATGGTGAACACATTCTCCATATCCGTATAAGTTCAAATACATCAACTGACGGACACTATTTCGAAATTCTGAATATATGCAAAGCCGGTAATTTTGAAGGCGCTGCCTCTGTTGCCAAAGCCGGGGAAAACCGTAAAGTACTTACCGGCACCACTGTTGAACTCGATGGATCCGAAAGCTTTGATCCTGAAGGAGACTCTATTGTTTCCTATCAGTGGAGTATTTTGTCTGCACCTGCAGGAAGTCTTTCCGAAATTGTGATTCCTGATGAAAAAATCACCGGGTTCACTCCCGATTTGGAAGGTGTTTACAGAATAAATCTGGTTGTGAATGATGGATATTACAATAGCATAGCCGGAATTAAGAAAATTACTGCCAAACTTACAAATGCACCGCCGGTTGCCAAGGCCGGCAATGATACTACTGTTGCAACCAGAAGATATTGTAATCTGAACGGATGTGCAAGCAGCGATCCGGATGGCGATCTGTTGCTATATACATGGGAACTGATATCAAAACCGGAAGGAGGAGATCCGAAATTTAATTACAAAGATACCCCTCATCCGGAAATTTTTCTGACGAATGAGGGAGACTATGTATTTGGCCTGGTGGTAGATGATAGTCTGACATTGAGCGAGGAAGACTATGTCACGGTTACCAGTATTCAGGGATATGTTGAAACCGTTAATCTGGACGAAGAAAAAAACACAATCCTGACTTATCCAAATCCCGCTAAAGGAAAAGTATCAGTAACATACAATATTGTTTCACCCCAGTTTATTAAAATCGCATTGTATTCCCTTTCAGGAATTGAAGTTGCAAGCCTGGTTAATGAGAACAGGGAAGCAGGAACCTATAATTTTTATATCGATCTGAATCAGTATTCCTGCAATGAAGGAATTTATGTAATAAAAATGATTACGAATCAACGTACAAGGTGTAACAAAATATTGAAGCTAAACTACTAATCCTCGTTCCATACTACGAAAAAATATCTCAGTTTTTTAGCAATTGCAGTCATTTTTTCTTTCGATCCGGCATGTAAAAAGGAAGAAGAAAAAAGCAGTGAAAAGGAAATTTTATCATTCGCTATCGAAGAACAGGTTGAACCCACCGTGATTAGTTCCGAACTGGATACGGTGACCGTTCTGGTTCCCGACTCTGTCGATCTTGCTTCAATTATTCCGGAAATTACTATTTCCGAAAAGGCCACGATTGAACCTTCTTCAGGCGAAGCAGTTGATTTTAGTCAGGGAGATGTTACATATACTGTTACAGCCGAGGATAATACTACAAAAGAATGGTATGTAAGTGTAACATATAAATTAAGCAGCGAAGCTGAAATACTTTCATTCAGGTTCGCAATGTTCCAGGTTGGCGATGCTATATTCGACGGCCAGAATATTTATGTCGAGGTGTATTATGGTGTAAATCTCGCTGCACTCAATCCCATAATTGAAATTTCCGAAAATGCTTCTATATCTCCTGAGTCGAATATAACAACTGACTTTTCATCTGGTTCGGTGGTATATACGGTAACCGCCCAGGATGGTACTGAAAAAATATGGACAGTATATGTTAGTTACACATTAAACTATCAGGCAGAAATTATATCATTCACAATCCCCGGACAGGTGGGCGAGACTCGCATATCGGGACAAAGTATCCAAGTTGATGTTGCTTATGGTACTGATGTATCCGCCCTTACGCCATCAATTGAAATAAGTTACGGAGCTACAATATCACCAGCTTCAGGTGAAACAGTTGATTTCAGTGAAACAGGAAGTGTTGAGTATACCGTTACATCGGAAAATGGTGTAAATATCAAAACCTGGACTGCCCGGATTCATTTTCCTATTACCCCGGCAGATGATCCGAACTTCCGGTATATAGGCCGCTGGGATTTCAGCAATCCTTCCCTGCCCCGTGTCTGAGCACCTGGTGCTTATATTCTTGCCAAATTTACAGGTAGCTACTGTGAAATTTCAGTAATCGATGAGGTCCTTTATGGGAGCAATTACAATTATCTTGAAATAGTTATTGATGGTGCTCAAAACCTTAGAGTACATACTACCAGTGCCTACAATACATTTAATATTTCAAACTACCTTACTCCCGGCGAGCATACTCTGCTGATCTGTAAAAGTACCGAAGGAGGAATGGGATATATCGATTTCCGGGACTTGCATCTCGAAACGTCTGATGCCTTACTCACGCCTGACGAACTCCCTAGCCGGAAAATCGAATTCATTGGTAATTCCATTACATGTGGTTCGGGAATAGATGTTTCGGAAATATCATGCGGCGATGATACCTGATTTGATAATCATAATGCCTTACTGAGTTATGGGCCGGCAACTGCACAAAACCTGGATGCACAATGGCACATATCTGCAGTCTCCGGTATTGGACTTATACAAAGCTGTTGCAATATGGGATACACCATGCCACAGGTTTATGGAAAATACGATTTTTTAAGAACCGGAAAAGACTGGGATTTCAGCCGGTATATTCCGGATGCCGTTACAATTTGTCTCGGCCAAAACGATGGTGTTCAGGATTCAACAGCCTTTTGCAGTGCTTATGTAAGTTTCATCGGACAGATACGAAGTCATTATCCCGATGCTTTTATAGTTTGTATGAACAGTCCCATGGGCGATGATTATCTTACCAATGCACTGGAAAATTATCTGACAGGAGTAGTCAACTATATGAATAACCAGGGTGATAGTAAAGTTACAAAATGTATAGTCAGTCATAACCTGAACGATGGTTGCACCAGTCATCCTGATCTTTCGCAACATGAGCTGATTGCTGATGAACTGACTGAGTTTCTCCAGAATAATATTACCTGGTAAAGTTTTGTACTTATAGTAAAAATGAATGTTCCGGAGTATAAAGATCGGGAACATTACTTTTTATATCAAACAAAAGATGATGATGCGTTAATCACTTTGCAAAAACGGATAACGATAATCATCGGGCGGATTGAAATTTTCCTTGATCGAGCGTGGTGACAGCCATCGCAGCAAATTTAGCATCGAACCGGCTTTATCGTTTGTTCCGGAACCTCTTGCACCTCCAAATGGCTGCTGGCTTACAACAGCCCCTGTAGGCTTATCATTGATGTAAATATTTCCGGCAGTATACCGTAACCTGCTCATAGCCTTATTTATAATCTTCCTGTCGCGGGCAAATATTGCCCCTGTCAGTGCATATATTGATGTCTGATCACATAGGGTTAATATTTCATCGAAATGTTTTTCCGGGTAGATGTAAACCGTGAGAACGGGTCCGAACAATTCTTCTTCCATCGTAAAGAAATGAGGATTGTTAGTTTTAATCACCGTGGGTCTTATAAAATAACCTACAGAATTATCATATTCCCCTCCCATGATAATTTTAGCCTCACGGGTATTACGCACTTTATCAATAACGCCCGATAGTTTTTTAAAGGAAGAATCATCGATCACTGCATTGATAAAATTCCCAAAATCTTCCGGTTCACCCATTTTCATCGATTTCAGGTCAGCCTCCATATAACCCGATATTTCCTTCCAGAGGGTATCGGGAATATAAGCTCTCGAAGCAGCAGAACATTTTTGTCCCTGATACTCAAATGCACCCCTGACAAGTGCTGTAGCAACTTGCTTGGGCTCGGCCGAAGCATGAACCAAAACAAAATCCTTTCCTCCTGTTTCTCCTACAATTCGCGGGTACGATTTATATCTCGGAAGATTATTCCCGATAGAGGACCAGATATTCCGAAATACGCCGGTTGAACCGGTAAAATGAATGCCCCCGAAATCGGTATTATTGAGAATCGTCTCGGCAGTCACAGGTCCGGGCGAAAATACCATATTAATAACTCCGTCCGGTAAACCTGCCTTCATTAATATTTCCATGATAACATGGGCTGAGTAAATTTGCAATTTTGAAGGTTTCCAGACAACAGTATTACCCAGTAATGCCGGTGCTGTTGGCAA
>CAYUAV010000175.1:0-7255 GCA_964442665.1 uncultured Bacteroidales bacterium | reverse complement strand
AGCATTTTTACAGGTAGGTGTTTCGGAATTAACGATGGGAGGAATAGTAAATGGAATGGCTCTGCATGGTGGAGTAATTCCAGTTTGTGCAACATTTTTTGTTTTTTCTGATTATATGAAGCCTGCTGTACGTCTTGCCGCTCTCATGGAATTACCTGTTAAATACTTATGGACACATGATGCGTTCCGCGTTGGAGAAGATGGACCCACTCATCAGCCAGTAGAACAGGAGGCGCAGATAAGATTATTAGAAAAACTTAAAAATCATTCAGGTAAACGAAGTATGCTGGTTTTGCGTCCTGCCGATGCTATTGAAACAAACGTTGCGTGGAAAATGGCCCTTGAAAATACTCATTCCCCGACTGCATTGTTGCTGTCGCGTCAGAATATTCCGGATATTCCGGCCATTAAAAACAGATATCAGGAAGCCCTATTGGCTGAAAAAGGAGGATGTATTGTATATAAAGATGAAGGAAATATTGATATTGTGTTTGTAGGAAATGGTTCTGAAGTTTCAACCCTGATTGGCGGTGCAACTTTATTAAAAGAAAGGAAAAGTATAAAGGTTCAGGTTGTTTCAATAATATCGGAAGGTCTGTTCCGTGAGCAGGACCGCAACTATCAGTTTTCGGTAATTCCTGAAAATAAGCCGGTATTTGGAATGACTGCCGGACTACCGGTAACGCTGGCGGGCCTCGTTGGTGCCAAGGGTAAGGTTTACGGACTTGAAAGCTTTGGTTTTTCAGCTCCTGCAAAAGTGCTGGATGAAAAGCTTGGCTATACAGTCGAAAATGTTTACAAGAAAGCTGTGGAATATCTTAATTCATTTAAATAGGAGATACCCGACTGTTTATGAAAATGCCCTTTAGCAAGGGCATTTTTGTTATATAATCTGTCGTTATTTTCATATACCTTATATAATATTTTATTTCTATTATAAAAATCATTAAATTCATAGTATTACATATGAAAATAAGATTTGAGTATAAAGAAAATAGCAACCAATGAAAAACGCTATTATTTCAATTCTGTTATCCTATATTATCATAGGATGTAGTTCAACAAATTATCTGACTTTGAGTGTGTTGGAACCTGCACCGGTAACCTTGCCTTCCTATATTAAAAAAGTGGGGATTATAGACCGAAGCCTTCCGTCGGAGGAAACCAAACAGCAGGATAAAATCGATCAGATTCTTTCAGTCGAGGGTGAAAATCTTGATGCTGAGGGAGCCAGGGAAACTATCAGGGGATTAAATGACGAACTTCAAAGAAATGAGCGTTTTACAGAAATACAGTTTCTTGAAAAAGCTGATTTGCGAAGTCCTGGAATGGGAATTTTTCCCGCTCCATTGTCATGGAATAAAATTGATAATATTTGTACTAATAATGGCTTGGATGCATTGTTTGTTCTGGAATATTTCGATACAGATACTAAAATTTCATACAGTAATAAACCGGTTACACTGAAAGGTCCTATGGGAATTGATGTACCGGCAGTGGAACATTATGCGCATATGATCACCTTTGTAAATACAGGCTGGCGCATATATGATCCGCAAAGCAAGAATATACTTGATGAATTTACTATTTCAGATAGTTTTGAAAAATCAGGTAAAGGAATAAATCCTGCAGCAGCAGCTGCTTCGCTTATGGGGCGCAAAGAGACGGTTAAACAGGCAGGATATAATTTGGGACTGGCCTATGCAGATAGGATATTGCCTTATAAGATCAGGGTTTCCAGGAAGTATTATGTTCGGGGGAGTGATAATTTTAAAATTGCCAAACGGCGGGCACAAACCGGTAATTGGGACGGAGCAGCAGAGCTTTGGGAAAAAGAGACACAGAATACAAAACGAAAAGTAGCCGGCAGGGCTTACTATAATATGGCAATTATCAACGAGATTAATGGGAATTTGGAAGATGCCGTCCGATGGTCACAACAGGCCTACACCGATTATAAAATCAAGCTTGCACTTGAATATTTAAATATCCTCGAGGGACGGATTGCCCGTAACGCAGAATTGCAACAACAGTTGGAAGAGTAAGCACACTGAGTTTTAACTGTTTTTATTCGATCTTGGCGATACCATATGTCGCAGAAACCATTTCAAGGGGGGCCAGTATAATCGTTCCCATTTGATTATTGAAAGCATCAGGAGCGCATGTCATAGGTTCAATGGCAATGGATTTACGATGTGTCGGAGTATATACCTGTAAATAATTATACTTGTATTTGCCGGTTTCCTGCCAGATTTTATATCCGAAATCTTTACTCTTGTTCATAATAATTATTTCCGCATTCGCATCTTCATCGGAAAGCACAAAACAATTATCAAGAACAGTATTTTCCAATTGGGTAAGTTGATTAAACTTATTATATGTAACCGATTCTCCTGTCGGAATATTTCTTTTATCGGTTGTTAACACTGCTTCAGCAGGGAATTGTAATAAAAGATCATCTATAATAATGTTCCCCATCCGGAAATATGGATGCCATCCATGCCCGACAGGCATCGATTGGTCCATGAGATTCATGATGTCAACCTTACATTCAAATCCCTGGTTTTCCGATAGCCTGTATGTTACTTTGAAATGATAGTGAAAAGGGTATCCCTCCGTTTCTTCTGCCTCGTAATCAAATAAGAGATTACAGCCAATTTCGCCGTCTTCCTGGTCAACAACTTTTAATTTCTTATCATACAACAAACCATGAATTGCATTATTCTCCTGAGGAAAATTTATCGGGAGATGATGATTCTGACCCTTGAAATTGTATTTTCCACCGGCAATACGATTGGGGAAAGGTAATAAGTTACTTCCTTTAAACGATGTTTTTAAATGATCCATGGCATCATTATATGAAGCATACCCATCGATTATTTCGACCAGGTTATCGTTATTGCGCAATACCATCTGGTTTATGGAGCCTCCCAGACAAGGCAGTATTGAAACAAATTCCCTGGTTTCGCTGTCGAATAGTTTAAACAGGGAATCTGTCCCAAACTCCTCCTCGATAATTTGAAATCTGAATGCTGAGTTCAACATCAAACTAAATGTATTGATTTATCAGGCTTTCGTAAAGCTCTTGTTTACCACTGATAACCTTTGGTTCACCATTTTTAATAGCATATTCCCTTAAGTCTTCCAGGCCAAACTTTCCTTCTTCGAAAGCTTTGCCTTCTCCTGAATCGAATGAAGCATAACGTGTTTTTCTAAGTTTCAGATAATCGCTCTTTTCAAGTATATTATTTGCTACGAGTAAGGCCCGGGAAAAAGCATCCATACCGGCAATATGACCTATAAATAAGTCTTCGTTATCGGTCGAATTTCTTCTGCGCTTTGCATCAAAATTAACGCCGCCTGTGGTAAATCCGCCTGCCGGAAGTATTATCAGCATAGCTTCAACCAGTTCATAAATATTTATAGGGAACTGGTCTGTATCCCATCCGTTTTGGTAATCACCCCGGTTTGCATCAATCGAACCTAATAAACCGGCATCTGCTGCCGCCTGTAATTCGTGTTGGAATGTATGTTGTGCAAGTGTTGCATGATTTACTTCAATATTCAGTTTAAAATCCTTATCAAGACCATAATGACGCAAAAACCCAATTACGGTTTCCGTATCGAAATCATATTGATGTTTTGTAGGCTCCATAGGTTTGGGTTCAATAAGAAATGTTCCTCTGAATCCATTTTTACGGGCATAATCGCGAGCTTTTGTAAGCATCATTGCCAGATGATCTTTTTCACGCTTCATATTAGTATTCAGTAAGGTCATGTAACCTTCCCGTCCACCCCAGAAAACATAATTTTCGCCGCCCAGGGCTATGGTAGCATCAATAGCTCGCTTTATTTGTGTGGCAGCATGCGCAACAACAGTAAAATCAGGATTTGTAGCAGCACCGTTCATGTAACGTGCGTTTCCGAAAACATTGGCAGTTCCCCAAAGAAGTTTGATACCCGATTCAGACTGTTTTTGTTTAGCGAAATCAATCAGGGTCTGAATATTTTTATCCGATTCAGCGATATTTGAACCTTCATTAACGATATCAAAATCGTGAAAGCAATAGAAGGGAACCCCCAGTTTGCTGATGAATTCGAATGCTGCATCCATTTTTTGTTTGCCCTTTGTAATGGCATCGGTACCTTTATTCCAGGCATAATTATGTGTTGTACCTCCGAAAGGATCGGAACCATCGCCACAGAATGAATGCCAGTAGGCTATGGCAAACCTGAAATGTTCTTTCATAGTTTTTCCTGCAACCACCTTATTTTCATCGTAATATCTAAAGGCAAGCGGATTTCTTGATTCTTTTCCTTCGTAAGGAATTTTTCCAATCTCAGGGAAATATTCTTTATTTCCAGTCACTACTTTCATGTTTTATTCTGCTTTTAATTTAACATCTTGATTAGTTCTTTATTCCATGTCTGGTATGAGGCTATATATTCTTCCTTTTTAGATACATTGGGTTCTACAGTAGAGAGTTTTTCAAGATTGGAGAAAGCATCTTCGAATGATTTGAATATTCCCGAGCCAACTCCTGCACCTCTTGCTGCGCCTTCAGATCCGTCGGTATTATATAAGTCGATTGGTACTTCACTGATACTGGCTAATGTATCACGGAAGATGGGGCTTAAAAACATATTGGTATGTCCTGCACGTATCTGATTGACTTTTAACTTGGTATATTCAGCCATTATATCAATACCATATTTAAATGAAAATGCAATTCCTTCCTGTGCAGCTCTGAATAAATGAGACGCATGATGCAGATTGAAATTAAGATTACTGATCTGGCATCCGAGGTTACGGTTTTCAATTACACGTTCAGCTCCGTTTCCGAAAGGTATAATGACCAAGCCTTCGGAACCAATCGGAATTAAGGAAGCCTTTTCATTCATTTCTGCATATCCGAGACTGGTGGTGTCAACATTTTTTTGAATCCAGCTGTTTAAAATCCCTGTTCCGTTGATACATAATAAAACACCCAAATGTGCATCCTTTCCGGTATGGTTAACATGAGCAAAAATATTGACTCTTGATTTCGGATCATAGGCATACTGATCAGTAACGCCGTAAACAACACCTGAAGTACCGGCGGTAGCTGCTATTTCTCCCGGTTTCAGCACATATAGTGAGAATGCATTATTAGGCTGGTCACCGGCCCGGTATGTTACCGGGATACCGGGTTTTAAACCCAGTTCCGAGGCAATTTTTGGAAGCACAGTTCCCTGATTGCCAAAAGCAGGTACGATATCAGGAATAAATTCGGATGAAATGCCGTAATAGTCAAGAAGAAAGCCAGCAACAGAATTGTTTGGAAAATCCCAGAAAATTCCTTCCGAGAGTCCGGTAACCGTGGTATTTATTTCACCAGTCAGGCGCATGGCGATATAATCTCCGGGAAGCATGATCTTGTGTATCCTGGAATATGAGTCGGGCTCATTCTCTTTGACCCATTTTAATTTTGATGCTGTAAAATTACCGGGAGAATTTAACAAATGCGAAAGGCATTTATCCCCGCCTATTTCCTCGAAAGCTTTATTTCCTATATCAACTGCCCGGCTATCGCACCAGATTATTGAAGGGCGGATAACATTTTTATTTTTATCGACACATACCAAACCATGCATCTGATAAGTAATTCCGATTGCCGAAATTTCAAGAAGGTTAATTTTTTTATCGATAGAAAGCTCTTGCAGTCCGAATAGAATATTTTGCCACCATTCTTCCGGATTTTGTTCAGCCCAACCTGGTTTATACGATGCAATCTTCATTTCCTGTTTGGGATAGTGAACAGAAGCTATACCCTTACCGGTGCTTACATCAAGTACTGAGAGCTTGACACTTGAGCTGCCTACATCGATTCCTAGCAAAATCATGGCTCCTAAATTATTAATAATTGTAAAATATCGAGTAGTTGGTAGAACTTATTTTGTAATAGTCACTAAGACTACAAGGCTAGTGAAAATTTTTGACTATCACAAGAAAACAGAGGAATATTTATTATCATAATAGTACACAAACAGGATAAGAAAGTAAGATAAAATGAATTTTGAATCTTATTTCATCAGGTTTGGTTCAAAACAAAATAAAACTGGTCAGTACTTGAGGTAAAAATATTTCGTAGTTTTGAATATATATTGTTAAGATGGACCGGAATAAAATTGAAGCGCTTATTGCACTCCTGGGTGATTCCGACTCGGAAGTTCTGAATGTTGTTACGGATAGCCTGCTAAAACAGGGTATTTCAATAGTGCCTCATCTTGAAAAAGCCTGGGAAACAACTGCTGATGCCAAAACACAGGAAAGACTTGAAAATGTTATACATAATATCCAGTTTGAAACAACAAAATTAAATCTGCATACATGGAATAAAAGTGGAGCAGAATATGTTCTGGAAGGAGCATGTTATCTTGCACAATTTCAATTTCCGGAAATAGACTGCAAAAAAATTGATGAAGAAATAGAGAAGATCAAGGACGATATCTGGTTAGAAATTAACAGCAACCTTACAGCACTTGAAAAGGTTAAAATTCTGAACTATGTGATTTTTGATTTACATAAATTCGCACGAAATACAAATAATTTCTATTCCCCGCAAAATTCATTTATCAATCAGGTAATTGAAACAAAAAAAGGTAATCCTATTTCGCTTGCCATTATTTACCTGGCTGTTGCTTGCAAACTTGATTTACCTGTCTATGGGGTTAATCTGCCGAAAAATTTCATTCTGGCATATAAGGATGAGTATCGGCACTATGATGCCGATGATGAAACCGAAGATATATTATTTTATATTAATCCCTATAATAAGGGAGCGGTTCTGGGGAAAAAAGAAATCGATTACTTTATCAGGCAACAACAATTAACACCCGATAAATCATATTATCTGCCTTGTAGTAACCAGGACATTGTTAAACGATTGATCAATAATCTTATTCTTTCTTACGAGAAGCTGGGTTTCAGCGATAAAATTGAACGGCTGAAAGTTCTTCAGAAAGTATTCTGATTATTTTGCATAGCTTACTGCTCGTGTTTCGCGGATGACTGTTATTTTGACTTGTCCTGGATAGGTCATCTCATCCTGTATTCGTTTTGCTATCTCGTACGATAATGAATCAGCTTCTTTATCCGATACCTTATCGCTTCCAACTATTACACGAAGCTCCCTGCCAGCCTGAATAGCATATGTTTTTAACACACCGGGATAAGAAAGTGCAAGGTTTTCCAATTCTTTCAATCGCTTAATAT
>CAYUAV010000174.1:0-7291 GCA_964442665.1 uncultured Bacteroidales bacterium | reverse complement strand
AATTATCGGAGGGAATGATTTGTGCCGAAGATGAAATCGGACTCGGAACAGATCATGAGGGTATCATGGTTCTTGATGCGAAGGCTGTTCCCGGTACTCCTGCCTCGGAATATTTCGACATTTTCCGGGATACGGTATTTGAAATTGGTTTGACCCCAAATAGAATCGATGCTGCATCACATTTCGGTACGGCACGTGATCTGGCAGCTTTTTTTTCGCTGCAGAAAGCTGTTGAGCTGAAAAAGCCATTTATGGTTGATCTCAGGCAGGATAACAGTAATTTAAGAGTTATTGTGGAGATTGAGGATACTACCGGCTGCCCGAGATTTACCGGAGTTACTATCACTGAAATTACAATTGCTTCTTCACCACGCTGGTTGCAGAACAGGCTGAAAGCTATCGGGTTAATACCTATAAATAATGTTGTCGATATAACGAACTATGTGTTGCACGAATTGGGGCAGCCTTTGCATGCATACGATGCAGATAAACTGAATGATAATAAAATAGTGGTTAAACGCTTACCGGAAGGCACCAAATTTATTACGCTTGATGGTGAAGAGCGTTTACTTTCCGATCAGGATGTTATGGTATGTGATGCCCGTGAGCCTGTTTGTATTGCCGGTGTCTTTGGAGGTCTGGTTTCAGGTATAACAGAAAATACAAAAAATATCTTTCTTGAAAGTGCTTATTTCAATCCTGTAAGCGTTCGGCGTACTGCCCGGAGGCACGGATTAAATACGGATTCTTCGTTTCGTTTCGAACGAGGTGTCGATCCGCAAAATACATTAATAGCCCTAAAACGTGCCGCTTTGCTAATTAAGGAAATTGCCGGTGGCAAAATCAGTTCGGAACTGGTTGATGTGCATCCGAACCCGGTGGAACCCTGGGAAATTGAAATGTTGTACAGTCATATCGACCGGTTGATAGGAAAGAAACTGGAAAGATCGCTGATTAAATCCATATTAAATACCCTTGATATTCTTATAGTTAGCGAATCAGGCGATACGCTTACAATTCAGGTCCCGCCTTATCGTGTCGATGTTACACTTGAGGCTGATGTCATTGAAGAAATTCTGCGTTATTATAATGTGGAATTTTCAGATAAACTCAATATCAGTGTTTCACCGGTAAGCAAACCCGATAATGAATTATGGGTTAATGAAGTCAGCGAATACCTGACGCATTCGGGGTTTACGGAAATTATGTCGAATTCTCTTACGAAAAAAGATTATTACAGCAACCTGAAAACTTTCCCGGCTGAGAAACTGGTTCATATCCTGAATCCTATCAGTGCCGATCTGGATGTTATGCGTCAAACACTCCTGTTTGGAGGCCTTGAAGCCATTGAGAGGAATATTAACCATAAAAGCCCTGATTTGCGTTTATACGAATTTGGGCGAGTTTATTCCCTGCTGAATCAGGATGCATCGGTGTTCGGGAATTTTGTTGAACAGCCTGTTTTCGGTTTATTTATAACAGGGGCCATGGAAGAACAATCGTGGGCAGTTGATGAAAAAGAATCCAATTTTTACCAGTTAAAAGCCTATTATACTAATATTGTAAAACTGCTTGGATTTGATATCGGACACTTAACTATGAGGACAGTGGATTCAGAACAGGATATCTATTCGGGTGGACTGGAATATACAATCAACAATGAACTTATCATCAGGGCCGGACTGGTGCGCTCCGATATCCTGAAAACTTTTGAAATTGACCAGGAAGTTTATTTTGCAGAATTATACTGGCAACCCCTGTTAAAACTTTTGCATAGTGAGAGATCATTTATTGAGCTTCCTAAATTTCCGGAGGTGCGTCGCGATCTGGCTTTGTTGCTTAACGAGAATATCCAGTACAATCAGATTGAGGAATTGGCCTTTAAAGCGGGTGGAACGCTTTTAAAGCGGATGGGAATGTTTGATTACTATGAAGGAAAAAATATTCCTGACGGGAAAAAGTCCTATGCAGTAAGCTTTTTTCTGCAGGATTTGCATAAAACCCTAACCGATAATGAAATTGACCGTATAATGAGAAAAATTGCCGATTCACTGGTAAGTAATCTGCATGCTGAATTACGCTAAATTTCAGAATCATGACCAGACTAACTCTTCGAAAAGGTGATATCACCGAACTAAAAGTAGATGCCATAGTAAATGCTGCAAATTCTACTTTGCTTGGCGGTGGAGGAGTTGACGGTGCTATTCATCGTGCTGCAGGCCCGGGTCTGCAGGCCGAATGCAAGACACTTGGTGGTTGTCCGGTCGGGGAGGCAAAAGTCACCAGCGGTTATAATCTGCTTGCTAAATTTGTAATTCATACTGTTGGTCCGGTATGGCACGGAGGCAAGAACAATGAGGAAAAATTATTAGCAAACTGTTATTATAATTCCTTGGTGATAGCGGAGCATCTTAAAATAATTAATATTGCATTCCCGAATATCAGTACCGGGGTATATATGTTTCCCAAGCAACTGGCAGCAGAAATAGCACTGGCTGAGGTAAAAAACTTTGTTAAAAAGACAGAGTACATCGAAGAAGTAATCTTCATGGCTTTCGATGATGAAAATTATCAAATCTATTCAAAACTACTGAAGAGCTGAAGATTCAGATTATTACTAACCAGATGGAAGATACGCTGCTGCGTAAATAAAGATGGCATGAAACTACTTCTGGCAGTTATTTCATTGTTATTTCCTGTAAATTTAGCTATTTCGCAATGTTTTAGAACGAATACGGCTTTTACTGAAGGTGAAATAATTAACTATGAAGTTTTCTATAACTGGGGCTTCGTTTGGCTTAATGCCGGTTATGTTGAGTTTAAAGTAAATCCGGGGAAATATCACGACAGAGAAATATACTATCTTGATGCCTTCGGAACTACCTATAAATCGTACGATTGGTTTTTTAAGGTGCGCGATCATTATCAGTGTTATCTGGATAAGGAAACATTACGACCTCTATGGTTTCGGCGAGAGAATTATGAAGGAGGATATGAAGTGGATAACAGGTATTTTTTTAATCAGGAGGAGAATATTATATATTCATACACCCAAAATTCCAAACAACCTTTTAAAAAAGATACAATTGAAATTCCTCCCTGTACATTCGATCTGCTTTCAATATTATATTATGCCCGGAATATCGATTTTTCAGGACTCCAGATAGGCGATTCAGTGCCTGTAACCACGATTATTGATAATGAAATTTATAATTTATACCTCCGTTACATGGGAAAAGAAACAATTAAATCGAGGAGCGGTGAAGAATATCGTTGTATAAAATTTTCTGCTTTATTAGTCGAAGGCACTATTTTCAAGGGTGGTGAAGATTTGTTTGCCTGGGTTACAGACGATAAGAACAGAATACCGGTGCTTGTAGAGGCAAAAATACTTGTCGGCTCGGTTAAAACGTATATTAATAGCATGCAGGGTTTACTGAATCCTGTAAATTCGTCGGTGAAATGAATATTTTTCCCATAACATTATTCAAATTGACATGCTCAGGATGATTCGGTTGTATTTAATACTTTGTATTGTTGCTTTTGTAAACTCGAATATTTCATCTCAACCTGATGAATATTTTTATGGAGAGATCAGGGAACACAAGGAAGCAGTGAATGCTGTGGATTTCAGTCCCGATGGTAAATTTATCGTGAGCGGCGGTGACGATAAAATATTGCTCATTTCTGATTCTGAAACACTTGAACCCGTTTATAAATATTCTGATAACTACTTTCCTCCAAAGGCTATTGAGGTAACACAGGTGAATAATATTTTTGTGAGTTCCGGGCCTGATATTAAACTGGTTGATATGAATAACCAGACACTGGCAGTTTATAAAGGGAATGCCACATATATCTGGTCGATCGATTATGCCCCTGAAAGAAATAAAATAACGGCAGGCTCCTACGATTATACCATTAAAGTTTGGGATGTTGCCACCCAGGAATTAGAACTTACACTTGAAGGGCATGAAAAAAGTACCCTGCCTGTCGCTTTCAGTCCTGATGAAAAATATATTGTTAGCGGATCGCTCGATCGTACCGTGAGAGTTTGGAATGCTAAAACGGGCGAATTAATGAAAACGCTGGAGATCCATACAGATAATATATATGATGTGGAGTTTCATCCTTCAGGCCGATATTTTGCCTCGGCTTCGCGCGACAAGACCATACGACTTTGGGATTTTACAACAGGTAAAGTGCTTATGACTTATGCCGGCCATGATAAAGGCATTCTTGATATTGAGTTTTTACCGGATGGAAATCATATTGTAAGCGCTTCGTTGGACGGTACAATCCGACTCTGGCAAACTAAGACCGGTAAAATGGTTTATACCTTTACAGGGCATGAAGGGGCGGTAAATACGCTGACAGTTTCGCCCGACGGGAATCGACTGGCCAGTGGTGGCGCCGATTCAAGAATTATTATCTGGGACCTTGCTAAAAAAATTTTTGTGGAATATGCTTACTACGATGAATTCGAAGCTGAGAAAAATAAATCCTCATTGTTCGATCCGAAAAGAAAAAATGAGAAAAAGACTGAATATGAAGAAAGAATGATCCGGGCTGGTGAATTGGAAAAACAAATTATTGATACGTATTACCAGAAATATATCGATGATTTACGTAATAAATCGTTCAATTAACTAGCATGAGGGAATAAACCTGTAAACGAAGGAAAGTGATTCCCGGCAATTCAGTTTCAGCTGCCGGGAATTAATCTTTACTATATTTTCCTGATCTCTTTAATATTATCCTCCAAATTACGGTCGATGAGCTTATACTGTGGATCGATACCGGCTTTAACGGGTTTTACATCAAGAGTAACTGTATATCCCATATGTATCGAATCGACATGGACCTTATTAAGATATATCAGCGAATCCTTATCTTCCGACGATTTAATAAAAAAACCAACGTTGATCCAGTCATCCGGTGTTAGTTCTTCCTGTTTACCGATGCTATCGGCAACAAATTTCTGACAGGTAGCATATAATCTTACCTGATACACTCCGTCTTGATCTTCTGAATAATACGCAGAATCAATACGATTACTGAACAATGTGATGGTTTTGAAAAAATCATTGACCAGGTTATTCAGTGAATCGGGAACTGCCCGCTCAATATATTTCAAAAAATCGATTGAGGTCGGATACGGAGCGTCACGATAAGAGTAATAGTCAGTATAATTTCTGATGGCATTATTCAGATTCTTTTCTCCGATGTAATCTTTTAAGGCATATAAAATGATACTTCCTTTCCGGTAAGCAATATAACTCTGATCGTCGACCAGATAAAGCGGAACTTCTTTTTTCTTTTCCAGGGCTCTGGCACTGAGATACTGGTTTTGTTCGTATTGTAAGAATTTACTGATATTCTGTGATCCGAATTCCTTTTCCATCACCATTAACGCAGTATAATTTGCCATACTCTCTACCATCAGCAATTTTCCTTTTACATCGGCAGCACATATCTGATGGCCCCACCACTGGTGCGCTACCTCGTGACTGGTAACATAGAAAGGGACATCCATATCGTGTTTTTTATCTACATCCATTATAAAACCGATACCTTCTGAAAATGGAATAATACCGGCAAAGGATTGTGCATACATTCCATACCGGGGAAACTCGACAATACGTAAGGCATCATGCTGGTAAGGACTAAAATTTTCAGTACAGTAGGAAATAGTTTTTCGCATGGCATCCATCATTTTGTCCAAATTGTATTCATGACCTTTATGGTAATAAATGGCCAGGTCAATTCCGTCGAACTCTTCCTTGCGAACTTCGTAATGTGCGCTCAGGAACGGGACAAAATTCCATATAGGTTCTTTCATTTCATACTGGAAATACCTGCGGTTATTCCTGGTCCATTCCCTGACCAAACGACCACAGGTAAGTGCCACCTGGTCGGTATCGGTACTCAGTGTTGCAGTATAATGTATACGATCGGCATTTTGACTGATATAGGTGTTGTTATATGCCGAAGTATCGGTAAGTTCGGCCGATTCAAATAACCGTTCGGGTAATCCTTCTTTTTTACGGTCCTTTTTCTTGGTAAGAAGGAAGCGTTCATCATACCCAAAATAGGGCAGAAGTTCCCCGTGAAGAAATGTTCCGTTGGGAACTACTTCATGACGTTTACCCCAATTACTGAATCCTTTCTCACGGAATTCAACTGCAAAATCGAAGCGGAGGGTATCATCCGGATTCAGGCTTTCATGGAATTTATACAGATAATAGCCATATTCTTTAGCTAATTGAAGGGTATCGACATTTTTGCTGAATTGTATTTTTTTAAATTCAATTTCAGGTAAAATCCTTACATGCAGGGTATCAATCACCTGATCCGATTTGTTGATCATGATATATGTACCGGTGGCTGAGCAGGCACTCTGTTGCGGGAACAAATCGCAATTAATGGAAATATCGATAATCCGGGGTTGAGGATAATCCTTGAATTTACTGAATGTTTTTTCGTAAGTAGCCTTAAATTTCCGGTCCTCCTTTTTTGTTCGGTATGTATTGAGAATATTGGTATTGTAGTAAACTGTAAATCCCGATATAATAAATAAAACCAGGGCAATTGGAATTACAAACTTTCCATATCCTTTCTTCCAGTTTAATTTCAGGAGTCTTAGCTGATTAACAAACTGCAGCTCCGATCCACGTTTAATAAGCAGAAAACTAAGCGAAAGAAAAATAATTCCCAGCATTAACCAGTAGAAATTAAGTGTTAAAACAGGACTCAAAAACTTATGAAATCCGTTCATTTCCGAATAAGACTCAGACAGTGAACTTCCATATTTAAACATAATGTGTTGTAGTCCCAGTTTACCTGAGGCAATGCTCAATGCATAAAAAAGTATTACCAGCCCGTGTCCCAGAAATTTGTTGCCTGCCAGCGTGTGGATCAGGAAGGTAAGCATGGTGATAAGCAGCAAATAGGGAAAGGTGTTCAGGAGTAATGACTTTATGTAAATCAATATTTTAAATTCGAAAAAACCATTTATGGCCTGCACAGCTATGCCAGTAATCATTATTATAAGCAGTAGTATCAATTCGGCCAATATCATGGCACTGAATTTTGAAAAAACTATCTGCCTGCTGGTTATTGGTGAGGCATCGATTATGGGTGCGAACCTTAAGGAAATATCTTTCCAGATCAGTTCACCGGAGTAAACAATAATGATTATAATGAGGAACAGCATGAACGATTGCACGATATAGTCAAGCAGAATGTAGGTTACAGGCAGTGAAGGAGTCCCATACATCGATTCGCCCAT
>CAYUAV010000173.1:0-7302 GCA_964442665.1 uncultured Bacteroidales bacterium | reverse complement strand
AGGAAGGCCCTGTATTACAGTATAGTTGTATTCTTTCGGGATATGAAGAAGTTCTTTCCTGATGATATTCTCAAAAATGGTCCGTTGCCGCTCGGGACCAGAAAGTATAAACAGAAGTTTCTTCCGGTTTTTTAAAGGTTGTGTGGATTTAATTTCAGCGATTGGCATAAAACGGGAAAGTAGTCCGATATACCTAACTGCTATACTTTTCTGTTCAATATGAGATAATTCACCTGCCAATCCGCCACCTTCTTTCAGATCGGGCACCCAGCATTCATCAAACCTACCAATAAAATGACGGTTGATACGATTTACTGTTTTTTCAAGGAACTTAATTTGCCGGGGTAACCTGATATGCAGCTGGTGTGTAATAAATACCGAATAAACCGATCGGTTCCAGAGTCCATAGCAATTATCGGAAATAACGATGTCAATTTGTCTTTGATGGATTACCTTTTTAAGTGCCTGGTGCTCTTTAATGATCTGAAAGAAAAATGCGGGTAATTGCCATGTTATTGAAAGCAGTTGGTTTTTTTTACCTGATAAACGAATTTTCAAAAAGGGAATATCAACAGTTTCCAGATTATCTGTTTCCTTTCGGATCATTTGCCGGTGTATAGGACTGCCACCGGTAATTATTTCAACATGCATTTTCCGCAATTCCCTGATAATCGGGATAAGCCTGGTAGTATGGCCTAATCCCCAGTTAAGAGGAACTACAAGTATGCGGGAATTGCTTTTGTTTCTTCTCATACCGATACGGAAACCTGTATTCCCATTTCCCTGACTTTCCCGGCTATTTCATGCAACCTTTCGGGTGATATTTTTTGTATGGTGTCGATAGGAGTATCACGCCGAAAGGTATAGATCATAACAAGTTCCGGATGAATTTCTTTTAAAAAGTTTAGCCAGTCCTTTACTTCCTGTTCGGTTGAATTATCAAAGGTCTCTCCCTGGTAATTTCCCCTGACAAACAGTGTTTGTATGGTAAGATTTCCCTCAAAATTTTTCATATTTTCCTTGAGCCCGGATAATGAAAAATTACCTAATGGACAGTTTATCAGCCTTACGGTATCTTCATTGACCGAATCGATTTTGAGTATGTTGTATTCCACCCGCCGGAGTGCATCTCTTATAGCCTGTTTGGTAATCAGGGTGGCATTGGACAGAACGGCTATTTTAGCATCGGGATAATATTTGCCCCGCAGTTCGATAGCATCCTCAATTATTTTTGAAAATTCCGGGTGCAGCGTCGGCTCACCGTTCCCAGCAAAGGTAATAGTATCGATTCGGACGTTCTGATCACTATATCGGGAAAGTGTGGCTTCAAGTGATTCCCGGACATTACTTGCAGCAGGGAGGGCATTTTTATTTTTCCCGAACGATTTTGATGTAAATCCGCACTCGCAATACAGACAATTAAAATTGCAGTATTTGCTGTCCCGGGGTAAAAGATTAATCCCCAGCGATTCACCAAGCCTTCGACTGGTTACAGGGCCAAAAATAATCTTATCGAAAAGAAATGTTGCCATTTCAGTATAAAAGCTTATTTGTTCTTATCTAACCGATAAAGCGAAACACGAAGATCACTCATATCAAGATCTTTCCGGAATAATGAGTCACTGTTATCATGCATGGGAATAATTATTCGTAAACGCGACAAGCTTGTATCCGAACATTCTTTTAACAGGGTATATTCTCTTATATAATTCGATTTAATCATGGGTACTTCTTCAAAGTAAATCCTCCTTTCCTGATTATCATTGAACGGATTATAAAAATAGGCTAGTATTCGTGGATTGGCTGATTCATCTTTGGGAGCAATCTTAGCGTGGACCGATAATACAAAAATTCCCGTAGTATCTATTTTTACATCGAAAACAGGAGGGTAACGGGCAGTGTCTCCATGAACGTTATACCTGGGTTTTTTGGGTTTCCAGATATGATAGGTTTGTGCGATAGTTGTTGAACTGTATAATTTTTTAGCTTCTTCAGACTCTTTGCTCAAAGTAGAAAAAACATCATTATAAATTCCGATAAGTTTTTCAGGCTTTGAAGAGTAATATCGCAGCGTACGGGTCAGATCATCTTTGGTATATCCGTATTTATCGAGCACTGATTGATACAGTAATGAGGAATCGAGGCCTCCGAATTGTCCGCTTACTGAAGTGTTAAGTGCCATGGCGTCGGCTATGTGCATATCAATTAACAGAGGCACGAGATCCCTGCGGGGAATAATATTGTCTCTGTCACGGTGATTACAGGCAAAAATTAAAGTCAGAAACACAGATATAAAAAGCCATTTTCTCATCGGGTGCTTTATTTGCAGCAAATTTAAGGGAAAATCCCTTTTTACCTGAAAAGAAAACGGCTTTCCGTACTTAATCGTGTATTTATCAGTACTCTTTTATATCGTTAAATTTAAATCCTATCATTAATTCATGACTGCCGGAGTTCACTGTCCGGAGTTTATTGATACCAATATCGTATGAATACCCGATTTCTATTTTTCTTTGATACGTGAATCCGATCATCACGGTAATAGCATCCTGACTTCGGAAGGACAAGCCACCCCAAAGTTTGTTATTTTCCCATTGTCGTTTTCCGTACCAGACCCGTACATTAAAATCGACCTGCAGGGGTATAGCACCCACTTTCCGGAAAATAACTGTCGGTTCTATGGCAAGTTCACGGTTAATCATGTATTTATAACCTCCATGCAGGTAAAAATGTTGCTTAAAACGGCTGAGACCTGTTACTGTATCCTGACCTATATTAATTCTGTTACCGAGCAAATTCGTCATTGATATTCCTGCATGATAAGTAGATGAATACAGGTAGAATCCAAGTGTTGCATCGGGACCGATTTGAGTATAATCATTGCCCGAATAAACCGGATCATAGTTATATTCTGTCGTTCCTCCTCCTTCAATTTTGAATTGAAATATTCCCAGGGCTAATCCCATGGAGATCTTCAGATCCTCGGTAATAGCATAATTATAGGCATAGCTTGCACTCAAAGTGGTTTTACTTGTCAGGCCATACACATCGTGCATAATGTATCCGCCTAATCCCATAGGTTGTGCAACAGTGGGTCCAAACATACTCAGTACATTGGTAAAAGGAGCATCGGTAAATCCTGCCCATTGCAAACGGCTGTTGGCAATAATCTGGTAATACGGATAGGTACCTGCCAGTGCAGGGTTAATCAGAAAGGGATTCGTCATAAACTGTGTATAGAGCGGATCCATCTGTGAACTTGTTTTCAGTACACAGCTAATCAGAAATGTTAAAATTATGGTTAGTTTTCTCATTATCTAACGATTGTAACGGTTCCGGTTAATGGTTGTTGTTCTCCGTCATTAGGTTTTATGATATAGTAGTAGCTGCCTATGGGCAGGTCTTTCCCATTTTTCTGCGATTTACCATCCCATGTATGAAATTGATCGGTACCATAGGGTTTACTATAGAAAATCTGCTGTCCCCACCGGTCGAAAATGAAGACTTCAAGATCGGGATATTGCAAGGCATTCGGTATGATCCAGTAATCATTATAACCATCGTCATTGGGTGTAAATACATCGAATATTTCGTTAATAAAGTTTCTTATACGGTAATAAACCGTATCTCTCTCATAACATCGATCGTAATTAGTTCCTGTAACAGTTATTGTCTGGTTGTTATAAGGAATAAGAATAGTGTTTTGTATTTCGTCATCATTGAAATCATCAAGGGCTTCCCACAAGTAGGCAATAAAACCTTCCGTAGCCGAGAGATTCAATGGGATACCTGTCGGATTATAAATTGTATCGAGAATACGATATACACCCGATTCTTCATATATATGTATACCAATCGTATCAAACATGTATAGGTTAATTTCATCGTAATCCATACACCTGTCGTTTGTTATGGTAAGCCTGATATGCAATGGATAACGCATCGTAATTGAAACATTCTCCTGATCATAATCGTTGGGGTTATCCAGTACCGAATCCGGGCTCCATTCCAATGTTTCAACAGTAATCCGGTGGTTGTAATTTGCAAACAGATCCCAGTTCGATAAATAGCATAGCGAATCAATGGCGGATGAAGGATCATCCAATATTTCATCCGGGTTGAGTGAACGGTTGGATTCGCTGTATAGCAGGGTAATTTGCGTATCGATTGTATCCTGTGCAATAAGTGGTATAGTATCAATCAATGTACAACCGTTTTCATCCGTAATGGTAACAATGTATGTGCCTGCAGTCAGATTTTCACGCTGAGGTCCGGCTTCGCCAATATCGTTCCACGTATAAGTGAAATTTCCGGTTCCTCCCGAAACATCGTGTATTAGTATGGAACCATCAATTGGAGTAGTACCGGTAAGCGTATATTCATGGCAACTCACTGGGGTGGCACTTATCTGGTAATTGATCGGAGGTGGTGAACTTACCGTCACCGTAGTGTCGAACCGGCGAGAATTAAAGTCTTCAACCCGTATATCGTAAGTTCCGGGGTATACTGAAGGTATGGATCTGAAGGTTTCTGTAATATTACTATACACAAGTTCCAGCGGAAATCCTGATACGGCAAAATAGATATCATAGGGAGGCACTCCGTCATTTATCCAGATCCGTATCTCACCTGAAGGTTCTCCGTAACAATCAGCATCGATGGCTATGACTGTGACATCCAGATCGAGTACGACGATGATAATAGTTGAATCCCATGGACAACCGTTAGCATCCTCTACATGAATCTGGTAAGTTCCCGCAGTCAGATTGTCGAATAAAGGATTAGTTGTCAGCGGGCCGCCATCTATCGAATACCTGTATTCATCGGGAGGAGGATAGGGAGTACCGCCTGTAGGATTCAGCAGAATTGAACCCAGGTTGTCTCCTTCAATATGGGTAACAAATGGATGGCCAAGTAATAACGGCGGACTGGAAACGATCGTATCGTACGTTTCCATGCAACCGTTAGCGTCGCGGTAATACACTGTATAGGGGCCACCCGTTAATCCGGTAAACAGATTTCCCAATTGATAATCGATACCATTTATTGAATATTCAATAAGACCTGTGCCCCCCGAGGCATATACGGCTATTTCGCCAACCGGATCGGTATAACAGGTAGTTATGGGCGTAACAACTAAGCTATCGAGAACCAATGCCGGAGGATCTGTCAGAGATACAGTGGGCCATGTTGCATTGCAACCCCTGGAATCGGTTACCGAGATATCATAGTTACCCGGTCCACGGATGATAATTGCAGTATCATTAATACCTGATTGCTCAGGTGCCCCGTTCACAAATATATCATATGGAGGACTTCCTCCCAGCACAACAACTGTAAAGGTACCGGTTCCGCCATTACATAAAATAGGATCGACAATTACCGTGTCAATCACTAAGGGTACTGGTACACCTAAAATAAGTGTATCACTGTCCAGAGTATCACAATCGTGAGAATCGGTGACTCTTACCACATAGCTACCTGGTGCCAGATTGGTAAAAATGCCGGTGTTATTCGATATGCCAAGAGGTTCAAGGATATAAGTATAGGGTGGTGTTCCGCCACCGGCAACAGCTTCAATCCTTCCATTGGTATCGCCGGAACAGAAAACACTGTCAGTTACTTCAGCGCTCACCAGTATTAATTCGGGTCGCTGATATATTGTAATGGTAGTATCATGGTAACAGCCTCTGGCATCTTCGACACGGACCGTATACATACTGGCCGATAAACCGGAGAAGTATCCGGAATCGGCTGTTTCAGAAGGAATATCAGGGAGGAGGGTATAATTCAGCGTGCCTGTTCCACCCGAAGCTTTTACAGATATAAAGCCGTCGGAGTCGCCAAAGCAGCTTAATGTATCGGAATGATTAACTTCATCGATTATAATGGCAGGCGGGGAAATTACGGTCACACTTGTTGAACCTGTGCATCCCATGGCATCGGTAACTGTTATGTTATAGATACCTTCACAAAGGAAGACCGAATCTTCATCCGGAATAAGCGGATCATCCCAGTCATAAAGTATATATGGAGGCGTACCGCCTGTTACTACAACCATAGCTAATGCATCGCAGGTTCCGGCACAGCTGGTTCTGAGACCGAGAGGTACGGCATAAGTTACTCCGCCCGGGGTAAAGCCATCACCTTCTATTATGGATATATCGACAACTCCTGATTCAAATTGAATAGTAGTCAATTCACCGTTAAATACTGAAGTATCGGTAAAGCTTATACTGGCATGGGTCAGTCTGCCATCAGGATTGCCCGATCCTTCTGTTGCCAGGTAATCAAGGATTACGATCGACCAGCCTCCATCAGCAGGATTTTGCCCATAAAATGAGGACCAATCGCCCGTAGCAGCATAGGTTCCTGAAATATCGGTCGGCACTCCGCCATAACACAAATCAAGCGTATCATCGATGGATAATTCGGTTGTAAAACAAAGGTTGATCGAAGAACCCGGTCCTCCAAAGAAGTTACACAGACCTGCCGGATTTTCAACTTCCTTCAGAGGAATAATGGTTAAGCCATCCGGTGCCTGCAGGAAATAGCTCAAATCCTGAACAACAAGATGGTCTTCATAGGTCATACAAATTTCAATGTCAGTATTTGGTCCGACCACAAATGGTGATATGGATCCGACAGAAACCTGTATTTGTGATGGTAATTTAAGGAGCATTGAATCAATAGCTATTCCGCATGGCCCATTACCAAATGCTGTTAAATACAATGTTACCTGACCGTTGGCCTGATCTGTTGAACCCGGTATATAGTAAGGGTTCAGTATGGAGTTATCACTAAAACCATTGTGTCCCGAACTCGATGTCCATAATAAAGAGCTATAATTTGATGCAGCTGCTCCGGTAATGAAAAGTGTATCACCAAAACATACTGAATCATTTGGACCGGCATCAACTGTGGCAGCCTGTGTTACCGTAACCGTTGTATTCGCCGTATTTGAACAGCTAAAGACATTGGTAACCGTGACGGTATAGAGACCAGCCATAGCCAGAGTGGCACTGGTTGAAACAGTGGGATTTTGCTGGTTACTGGTAAAGCCGTTAGGTCCCGACCAGCTATAGGAAGCCATCCCGTTGGGTAATGAAGCGAGATTTAATGCATCTCCTTCACAGACCGGACTATTGCTTGATGCTGATGCTATTGGTATTGGAGATATTATGAGAGTCATATTATCGACCGCATTGCCACAGGGAGCATTACCGAAAGCTGTCAGGGTGAGGACGACAGAGCCGCCGGCAATATCGGCAGCACTTGGGGTGTAGACAGGATCTTCAATAT
>CAYUAV010000172.1:0-7310 GCA_964442665.1 uncultured Bacteroidales bacterium | reverse complement strand
TAAAAAGGAAAAGTAATGACAAAAAATGAAGAAATAAGAAAAAATATAATTGAAAAATTATATTTTGAAACAAGAAATAAAAAAGAAAATATTAGATTAAAAGATGTTTCGGCCTCTTTAAATATTTCATGGCCTGATGCAACAACTCAATCAAAATATTTAACTGATGAAGGCTATAATCAAATTAATTGCACGCCAGGGATGGCGTGCACGTACTATTCAACCCCGGAAAAAACTTGCGCCTAACGTTTTGCGTGCAGGCGGAGCTGCCGTAGCGAAGCGAAGGCAGTTTTGCTTGCACGCTGTTATCTGAAGTGTTCGGCGTCATAAATTTTGTAAAAAGTACATGGATGTACTTTTTACAAACAATTGCGACCCTCAACTTCCATATGAATCCGGCTCATATTCTTTATATGTATCAATCTTTGGTTTTTCAATATTTAAATAATACAAAGGTTTTTTTAAAGAACGAACATAGCTAATAAAATTTGCAATAAGTTCTGAATCATTTTTAATCCTGTTATAAAAAGTATTCCTTGAAGCTTCACCTAATTCTTGAACAGCCAATATAAGGGATATTTTAAAATAATCATCCTCCCTTTCATTATAAAGTTCCAATAAAAGATCACGATCCCTATTATTGCCATATTTTCCTGATAAAAGTAAATAATAGCAACGAACTAATGTATGGTTATTTTTATTTTCTGTCATTTGAACAAAATAGTTGTTATCAATTAATTTTGAATCAATATCAAATCTGAGTAAGCATTGAAGTAGCTTCATTGTTTGCCAATCATAAATGCTATCAGCTGATTTTATAAAATCTAATATCTTATTAAAGATGTCAATGCGTCTGTTAAAATTTGAAATGAAATCACAGAATATACCTGTGTGATGAGGTTTTTCTTTCAAGGTTGATAATCATTTCTCAATGACATTTTTATGATCAAATCCAATACTGCTATTGTATAGCAAACCTAAACGATATAGAGAAAAATTCAGGTATCTCTTTTCGAATGCTGTGTTTGTAAATGATTTTTCAAATAGCATTAATAGCGAAGGTAGTGCTTTTTCTTCAATGTCATGCAATTCTTTTTGCTAATAATATCTTCTATGATTTTCATTAATTGATGATGTGGATCAAATAGTTTATTCGCAATATCTTCACCAATTAATATATCAGTCTTTTTTGCATTGATATTCAATTTCAATTCTCTTAATGCAATAATCAAATCTTTCAGCGCTTTTTTTGCATCGAGTTCTGTTTTACAGAATATTTTTATATCATCCATATAGCGAAAATAGCCTTCATACTTATCCATTTTCCTATCTACATGATCTAAATATATATCTCCTAGAAACGATGAAGCGGGTGGGCCTTGAGGAAGACTATAATCCTTAATTCTCTCTTCACTCCATTTTCTTAACATATTGGTTAATGCATTAACCATTTTAGTTGTTTCTTCATCATTCTCAATAAAATCAAATATTCTTCTCCTTAATTCATCAATACAAATATTTTCAAAATAGCCAGTAATGTCTGTAGTAACGGCGGCCTTAAATCCAAGCTGATAATATTTGCGTGCTCTGGTATCAAAATCTATCCACGCACTTGTTATTTTGCCATTTCCATTTTTAAACCGTAATGCACTATAACTTCTCCCACAGACTTCTTTATGTTTTGTAAATATTAGTTAGTTTTGATAAAGCATCACTGATTGATTCATAAATCAACCATTCCTCTAAATGAGGACGTGACATAGGTCTAATTGTAAAATTAGCTTTTGGAACATCAATTTTTAATAAGCCTCTTATATTTGTATTCTTTAAGATTGATTCAAAGTATTCATTCATTTTTTGATCAAGATTATTTTCATATAACTTGGAAACATGTTGAAAGCCTAAGATATCTGGAACAGGATTAGTTCCTCTAAGATCTTCTTTTTTTAGTTTCCTTAATGCATCTATAAAATTAAGCATATAGCCTTCTTTATTACTTATATTCCCGCGCCATGGATGGCGCGGACTGCATAGTGCGCACCGAAAATTTCAGATAACGTTCTGCGGCTTGCCGAAGTTCGCACAATCTCCTTATTGCCGTTTTAATTATACGCCTTTAACCTCACATTCGCTCTGAAACATGTGCCAATTTGGGCGGAGGCGCGCAGCGCCGAAGCCGGCAAGCCGCTGTTGTACGAAGTTGGCGCACTTAATAATTATCTTCTGAAATAATAGAATAATTTACTTATCGAGATAATTCCTTTTTAAAAAGTCTTTGACTGGTTTAGCAACAGTTTTTATATTTAAATAATGGATCGAAATTATATCGCAATAAATCATTTTCAACAACATAATCATCGCCGAATATCTTGACTAAATCATCGATTCTCATGCCTATTTTAATGGCTCCGCTGCCGATATTTTTATCAATTCTAATTTCTATTAGATCCCATTTATTATCTTCTTCATTAACAAACGCGACCAATTTCCCAAAATAGGTTTTATAGGTGTTTACCTTTGTAAAGCCGCTGTCACGCATATACCATATATATGATGGTCTGGTATCAATTAAAGCTGATCCTTCCAATAATTTGATACTATATCCTTCTTTAGGATGGTCGTCTTCCCCGAATATATCTTTAATCAGATTTTCAGCGTATATTGATCTGTTATATCGTATTCGACTAAAGGCATCTAATTTCCAAAATGAATCATTAAAGTCATCAACAAATGATATATACTTCCCATACACCCACCCATTGTAATTCATACATTCTCCGTTTCTGGGAGTCACCCAATACCACGGCCACTTTTCGTTCCCTGCAGTATCCGTCTCTATTGTTTTCCTGGTTATATTTATCTTTTGACCTTGAGGGAGTTTACAGACTATTTTATTATCCGAGTTGAATGGGTATTTATGCATCTTGACGCTATCTGCATTTATATAGGGCAAGGCATTTTCATACGTTTCTTTGTCAACCACATCGTTCCCAAGGGAGTATTTTCCCGCTATTTCATGCTCGATACAATTTAAAAAAATTAATAGGGTTCCGGTAATAATGATTATCTTCTTCATTTTATATCCTTAAAAATCCTTCTGGAGAATCTTCTCCATTTCAATTAAACCAATATCCTTGGTTCCTTCAGGCACATATATTTCCTTCAACTTTATAAAGCCGTTTTTTTCATAAAACTTATTCGCATATATGGTCGACCAGGTTTTTATTTTTTTTAATCCATGTATTTTGGCCTCATTAAGAATTTTATTTAAAAGCAACCTCCCGATTCCCTTTTTATGATACTCTCTATCAACGAAAAATCCATGTACCTTTTCACTGTCATAACCACAGATTCCCACAACTTTGCCGCCATCCACCGCGACAAAAAACTCAACCGATTTTGATCTTTCCGTAATTTCATCCGGACTGTTGCGATTAATTTGTATTTCCAATCCCTTCTTGGTATGTTTTCCGATATCCAATTTGATAAAACAGTCAATAATAAACCGACTTACCTGTTGAGCATCTTCATTTCTGAACTTTCTTATCTTTATTTTCATTTTACACCATTAATTGTACGCGCCTTTATATTACGTGCGTTCTGTGGCGGCTATTCCATTTGTAAATGAATTATGTTGATTTTTTATCATTGATTGCATCTTGTCATTGTGATTTTTATTTACCATCAACCTGCTAATTCCACTTGAGTTTTTACGGATTGCTTATGAATAGCTCCTAATTCATTGGTAGTATAAGCTATTATGATTGACGCTTCAGAATTGCCACCTCTTAAGCTGTATTCGATTGAAATATCAGGTAAATTCCATGTTACAACATATTTTGATAAACTAGTTAAAACGAGTCGCATCTCGTCCAACGAGCTTATGATAAAAGTAGTTTACAGTTTGTGTAATGGATGGCCATAATATCAATTATGGTTTAGTTTAGATAATCTTTTATAGAAAGAAATATATTTTCCGCTTGTGTGTAAAATCCACGTGCTTCTTCAAGTGAAGGTTTGCCTGTAGGGAGTAAACCTATTTCCGCCGGATATCTTGCATCGATATATAGTTCGTTTAATTGATCGAATATGTCTTTATCAATATCTAAACTTAAGTATTTTTTTTTTCACTTCTTAGCAAAATAATACTGTGAACACGAGGAACAATAGCTGTTTTTTCTTCTAATACTGCTTTGAAAGATTTTTCAATAGCCTGTTGTGCATGAAAAGCAACCATATTTGTAAGATGTTCATTCCCAATTATTTCTTTTATAACATCTAAATCATCTTTTGCAGCAGAAAGCCAAGATTCAGCCTGCTTTTTCATATAAAGTGCGTCCTGTGGCGGCTATTTCATTTGAAAATGAAGTATGCTGATTATTTATCATCTGATATTCAGCTTTTGTGTATACGATTAAATCAATGGGGATGGTTTCAGAGATGGAATAAATTTTTCTTCTGACTTTCAGTTTTCGTTCAATTCTTTCCTTGTATGATTTGGAAATGGTCTCTTCATCAAGTATAACAACAATATCTATGTCGCTATTTTTGCCGGGATTATTCGTTGCATAAGAACCAATCAGGATAATTTTATAAATATCCAGTTCTTTCAAGGAATTAACGATTTTATATAAATATTTTGAATGATCCATTTAAACTCCAGTATATTCTCATTTCATCTATTGTTCAAGAAGTTAAAAAATACATGTTTTACTCGTGTATCTTCTTCCCGCAATGGGGGCAAAAGGTTATGTCACCTATCTGTTTACTTTGTCTTTTCTTTTTTGATATTTCTTCGATAAAGCCTGAACTGATCAGGCCCGTGGGCAGGGCCACCAGCCCGATGCCCAGGACCGCGATGATGCCGCTTAACAGCCTGCCCAGATCGGTTAAAGGGTAGACATCACCATAACCGATAGTGGTCAGTGTTGCCACCGCCCACCAGAAGTTGGCAAGGATATTGTATAAGAAACATACTTTGTTACTATTCAACACCAGAACATTTTACATTTGCATTTACCGAAGGTACCAATCGGTATAATTGCTTAACCTGGATGCATTATAAAACCTGTTTATATATCCACCTTCTGTTTTTACAAATTCAGCTTCAACAATAAGTTTTATACTATGACTCACGGAGAATTTTACTGCAGGTTTCCGATGAATAAATCCCAGTAATATTCAGCTGCACCTTCCATAGTCAGTTTTTTATCTTGTCTGGTTCCCATCATGGGCATTCCGAGTGTCCTTAGGTAAATCGTGTACCCATCGTCTTCGACTGTTAGTGATTCATTATGGCTTCCAGTTAAGAATTTACCATTTCCCCGGTTCAATAACGAAGTGCAACACATTCCTCTGGAGGTACCTCCAGAGGAACTAAAATAAATATAAACAAGGCGCTGTCCTTCTGGTATGATTGTTTTGTTGAACACAAAATAGCAACCTGGAGGAAACGCCTTGCAAACAAATTATACCACAAACACACCAAAAAAATATAGTCATTTGATTCACGATGAACGAGAAATTATCATGCTTCGATTAAGTAGTAATATTTCAAAACGAGAGATTGCCCGGGAAATAAAAAGATCGCCTTCAACAATAACCCGTGAGATTAAACGAAACAGTGATCTGAGAAACGGTGAATACCGTGCGTTTCTGTCACAAAAAAAGGCTGAAACAAGAAGGCAAAACGTATCACGAGTGAAAAGATTGAAAGATCCTACCCTCCGCCGCCAAGTTGAAGAACGACTCCGCATCGGATGGTCACCTGAGCAGACAGCAGGGAGATTGAAGCTTGAAGGGAATACCTATACTACCAATCATGAATCAATCTACCTACGGATATACGCGGATAGGCCTGATTTAACGAAATATCTCGTCAGAAGCGGTAAAAAACGCAGAAAACGCGCCGGGAGAAACAAAAAACTGGCTTGTGGACGCATCCCTTATCGGACATCAATTGAAAAACGTCCCGAATCTGTTAGTTCAAGACAAGAAGCAGGCCATTGGGAAGCCGATACCGCGGTATCAAGGGAAAGCAAAGCCGCCCTCTCTGTCATGACCGAAAGAAAGCATAAAGTAACGTTCATCGCCAAACTCGCAAGCAAGACCGCTTTTGAGATGAAACATGCGCTCATTAAAAGATTGAGTATATTACCGCCTCAACTCAGGCAAACCATAACCTATGATAACGGATTAGAGAATGTACTCCATGAAGAGGTAAATAAAATACTTAACACCCAATCATTCTTCTGTAATCCTTATCATAGCTGGGAGAAAGGTACCGTTGAAAACACAATCGGTTTGATACGACAATATCTCCCGAAAAAAACCGATTTTAATCTTGTTGACAATAAAAAGATTTATGAAATAGAATATGCTTTGAACAATCGTCCCAGAAAGTGTCTTGGATATCTTACACCTCTTGAATCCATTAACCGGGATGTTGCGCTTCACCATTGAATGCGGGTAATATTAAAATACCATATTTTGAATTTGATAGACCATTATCAATTATTTTAGTAAGACCATCACCAACAGTTAAAATATCATCATCATACCAAACTTTAATACCAAAACTTTTTAATGATCGCGCAAGGTCTTGTGTAATTTTATCTCTATCTTCTGATGCATGAGAAATAAATACATCCCATTTCTTTTTCATAGTAATTCTTTAATATTATCTATAATGTATAATTTATTAATATTATAATCAATATAAGCAAAAAACTTGCGCCCAACGTTCCGCGGCTTGCCGAAGCCCCGCTACTAAATACTTTTACTCTTTTATATTCGCATTACCTTAATCACTACATTTATTTAGTAGCGGGGCTTCGGCGGAGGCGCGTATGCGCCGGAGCCGGCAAGCCGCTGTTGAGGCTGTAGAAAAACCCAATTATAAACGGTTCTTCTCCTCGTTTATTTTACTTGCTCATCATCTATTTTTATAAATCCAAATTACAACCGATCAGTTTATGTCCTACATGCCTCTAATTCATTCCCATAATGCGCAATCTTTTCTATATTATGCACCATACAGTATAACAGCCATTGTATATTCACCTTTATCTTTGTCCTCAGTGTGAAATTATTCAACTTCTTGTTATAGCATATATTACCAAACACCGGTTCTATTATCCCCATTCGTTTCGCGTAAATATCACGGGCATATCCCGTATCTATCTTCTCCATCATTCGGGCGGAGTAATTATCATTATATTTCTTCTTTAAAATAAACAAATACCTCTTTTTTGTTGTTTCACTTCTCAGGCATTTCTTTCGTATATCGCATTCCCTGCAATCACTCTCCT
>CAYUAV010000171.1:0-7325 GCA_964442665.1 uncultured Bacteroidales bacterium | reverse complement strand
TTTGAACCGAACGGATATAAACCGTATCGTTTTGCTGAAACCACTGTATATTGTATATCGGATAACCTTCACCAAAATACCATTGATTGAAAAAATCAGTAAAGTCCATGCCCGAAACATTTTCGACCACAGCCTTAAAATCGGCTCCCAGGGCATTTCCGAACTGATACTGTGTAAGATATGTGCGTAATATATTGAAGAACATTTCGTCGTCATTCAGTTCATAACGCAGCATATGCAGAATAACAGCCCCTTTCTCATAAGATAAACCCTGGCTGAATATTCGACTGGTGAGTGCATCAACTTCTGCTTCTTGTGTGAAATCAATATTAAATAAGGAATCGGGTATGTAAATACTCCCACTTTGAAAAGCCCTAATTTGGTCATCCTGATATGTCTGTATTACGTCTACTGGAAACTGATTGTTCAGTTGTTCCAGCGCTAGTAAATGACCATACGTGGCAAAACCTTCATTGACCCATATATCCTGCCAGGTACCGCAGGTAACAAAATCGCCAAACCACATATGGGTTAGCTCATGTGAAACCAACATAAAAGTAAAAGCTCCAATAGTTGTCATAGTCTGATGTTCCATACCTCCACCTATAGGTGCCATGCAATGACCATATTTTTCGTCTTTGAAGGGATACATACCGAAAAGTTCACTGAATACCTCTATCAACTTGGCTGTGGTATCGATTCCATTTTTAGAGTAGTTCAGGACATCCTGATTATACAGGTAATTCTGTATCAGGATGGAATCTTCCAATCCGGCCGGATGTGCATAAATATCGTATTCGGTATAGTCGCCGATTGCGATGGATATCAGGTAGTATGCCGTAGGATAGAAGGTTTTCCATTCATAGCGCACTTTACCGTCTCCGACGGGAACAGTTCCGGTAAGCAATCCGTTTGATCCGACCTTAAGCGATTCATTGGTGGTAATAAATATAAATACCGAATCGGCTTTATCGGTCAGTACCTGCTTACACGGAAACCAGTCTTTGGCGTATAGGGGTTCGGTTAATGTGTAGGTAACCTGGTAATAATCGCTGTACATAATACCCGACCACCCGGTTTTTGTTACTTCACCATGATAAAAAATTTGTGTTTCGATCTGGTCCGATTCGGACAAGGAAGAAGACAAGGGCACAAAGACATCATCATAATCGCGGGTGTAGTCTTCAATAGAGCCGTTAACTTTTACAGAATCTATAGTATAATCGGGGTGAAGCTCAAAAGCGAAAGTATCCAGTTCTGTGAGTACAACAGTTGCTCCGATAGTCACATTACCATTAAGATTAACCGAAGTATTATCAGCTTCCAGATCAATTTTATAAAATTTAACATCGTATGCATCTGACAGGGAATTATACATCGGTTGTGATTTTTCAGATAGCCCCGAATGATATTTTTCTCCGTCCGGAATAAAGTTCTTTTCAAATGGTTCCTGCGAATAATTAACTTGTGTGGCCAAAAATAAAGCGACCAGAGTAACAATGCTTTTCATATTGTATTATTTTTTCAGATAATGCAGATTTTTCGCGCTAACAAAGAGGTCTGATATTTTCCTGTTATTTTGGGCAATTTCGTGATTTTTTATTATACTGATCATATCGGTCTGAAATTATTTTATTATTGTATTTCATTTTTCAGAAAAATTGTATTATTGTCCTGTCAGGTATTTTCAACGATATTAGGATTGAAACAGTAATTGATACTATGATGGAGGAAGATCTGGTTCGTATCGTAATGCTGGGCAATTCAATCACTCATGCGGGTAACTGGAACGAGCTGTTAAACAGAAAGGATGTGTTTAACGGAGGTATGCCGGGTTGGACATCCGACCAGATTTTATGGTTGATCAAAGATTATGTTGTACCTAAAAAGCCGGTACTTTGTTTCTATACAGCAGGAATTAACGATTATTCACTGGGAATAACAACCAACAGGATTGAAAGGAACAATAAGATGATACTCGATTCTGTTTACGGGAACGGCACCATACCGGTATACCAGACATTGCTGTACCAGTTGGGCAACGATTCAATTAACCGGGAAATTGATCTGCTAAACGAGCGGATGGAAGCTTTTTGCAGGCAGAGTAATTATGAATTCCTTGATTTAAGGCCTTACCTGTGCCGGAATGGCGATCTGCGTGAAGAATTCACTTACGATGGTACTCACTTAACCGAAGGTGCTTATATTCCCTGGTCCGAAGTTTTAATTCCGGTTATCAGGAAGTACGGATTATAAATTTCCGGTTTTATGAGTATACTCTTTGCCTATCTCTTTGGCTCCCAATACCAGGAACATAAAACTCGAAGCGCCGCCGCCAATCACATATTCCGATTGCTGCCACAGATAGGGCCATTCTTTGAATTCCGGAAAATCGGGTTTTATATAGGCAGTTCCGGAAACTACTCCTCCGGGAATATACGATCCGTCGTCCCGGTTCAGTCCATAAGCAACAATTGCCGATTTTGTTCCGACACCCGATACAAACGACAGGGTATTTTCTCCCGGGTGCACACCCAGCACATAATTCAGTGCATTCAGCATATATTTTTTTGCATCTTCAATTTTCAGCAGGGAATACATGTAATATTGCTCCACCCCGAATTTTTCAGTACCCCAGGCCGAACCCCATATTCTGGGTTTATAGGGCACACCGAAGGGATTTGTTCCGGTCTCTGTTAACAGGTCCATATAATATTTCTGAACAGCAAGCATGTAACCACGCTGAAATATCGGGTCTTCGATCCTGTTCAGAACCCTGGCTACAGACCAGCCGGTTTCAGGAACATGGCTCGCTACTTCATTTTTCATCGACAGCAACTGATTCATATAGTCTTCCCGACCGGTGGCAAGTATCAGTTCAACAAGGGCCAGGATCTTTTCTTCATTATATTCTGAATTCATATCAGTTTTCCACAAAGTTTCGGCAATTTCGAGCGATTGTTTTGCCAGGGTATCGTTAAATCCTGTCAGTGTGCGTGAGGCAGCCGCAAGATAGGCACAAACCTGTAATTCCCGTTTCGGATTATTTTCAGTAAATACCCAGCGATCATCATTTTTCTGTTCGAACCACTCAGGAATTCCTACCGGTTTTTCTTCGCTGTACACTATATTATCAGTCATAACAGAGCCATCGCCCAAAATTACATACTGACGCAGATCGTTGCATATGATTCCCCGGTACAATCTGCCGAGCGATCGGTATCCGTTTACAATGCTGATGGTTCCGTGTTCTATCTGCTGGAGGATGTCGGGTTTGCCATCGGGTTGATGCATTTCGACAACATGTTCATGCTGATCGATGGTCGTAATGTCATAATCGGGATGGAAGGCTTCATAAATCAAACTTAAGGCATATACCGTACCTCCCTGCGATTCTACCCTGAGGTCGTAATCGCCTGCATCGTGCCAGCCTCCGACATTCAGATCCGGCACATGATCGAGTGGATTGAAGGAGGTTAATGTTGAGTTTCCCTGAACATAACCATCGAAATGGATATGGTCGGTAGGGGCCATACGGGCATCGTCCATATGACATAGGCCATGCCAAACCTTGTAACGGTCGTTGATGCGCATATGACACATTTGCACAGGCAGAAAATACTCCAATGTGGGTTGCCAGACATGGCGATCGAAAATATTATTTCCTATCTGAAATTCTTCCGATTTTTTATCCTCATAGGTAAGAAAATACAATCCCGGCTGTATTACGGAGGTAAAGTCGAAATGGTAATAGGCAAAGTGCTGGTAAATGCCCCAACAAATTACTGCATCGGACAATACTATCTCTGTTTCTCCGCCTGGTAATATTCTTACAACAGTAACCTTTGCCGGCAGACTATCCCTTATGTCGCATTCGATAAGAGCCGTTTTGTTCTGCCTCGTAAAATACCCGGCTTCGTTGATATGAATAACCGGACCGTATCTCCAACCGTGAATTACGGACGGAGTGACAAGCCATTCGATTGCAGCTGTCGTGGCATCTTTTGGAATCAACGTTCGTGCAATAAACCAGCCATTATTATGCATAGCTCTTCCATCAAATAATTCAATCGGGCCTGTGAGCGATTCGATAACTATACGCTTTTCTTCCGATTCCGGGACAAGGACTAATTTTTTACCGATGGCTAAAGGAACAATATCATAAACGTCTTTTGAAGCATTAATGAAGGGACCATTCAGCTGACGGGGAAACATACCCGTATTTTCATCCATAGAAAATGATTTGTTGAAAAGATCGCCGGGAAACAACTCAAGGTTGAAACCGGCTTTCCCGAGCAATTTTTTTGGCAGGGGTTTTTTCAGGTCGACAAAAATACGAAAGGCATTTCCTTCGGCTTTTATACGAAGGGAATACTGTAATTGAATATCGGGATATTCGACCGGATTAAAACTCCTCTTTTTAGCCTGTTCATTCGGATAACTCAATGATACTTTGATAATATTATCTTTTCTGTCAATAGTTTTATCATCAAGCTGTGAGAAAGCTTCCCATTGTCCGGGGGCAGTTTCAAGACGAAGGTCGCCATTGGCTGCTATCCTTGAACCATGATGTATAATGTTGATACCTCCCTGGTGTCCTTCGAAATAAGAATCGCTATACACAAATACATCGGCATCGGGTGAAGTAAAATATTCGGCATCAGTTAGAGTAAATTCCTCCTGAGCCAGGACATTATCAGGCTTAATAGCTGCTGTGAATAGAAAGAAGCTTATGGGAATTATCAGTTTTTTCATCGGTATGGGAATTATCAGTCAATTAGTGTCCGACGAAAATATGGAATTGTTAATGAATTCCCATATTTTTTCCGGAATGAGAAATTTTTGATATAGAATTCTTTTGTTTGACATCACTAATTCAACTTCCTCATATAAAATGATATATGATCACAGGACCGGATATTTTTAATAGTTGTAAAAGTTATTATAGAAAATCTCCATCTTTTCTAAAGAGAGTGTTTGACAAGGTAGAATCTTGTTAAGGGTAGATAATTTATTGATATGATCATTAAAAAAAGAGTAAGATATATTATGCAGGACGGCATAATTACATATTACTTTCTTTATGTTCCCTGTTAACAGTTATAGTTTTATGTTTAAAATCAGATCCACAGCCAAAACAGTGGTAATTTTTCCTTATCAGCGGAAAGGGTACAAAAAATAAAAATGATAATACTAAATACAGAATATCCCATTTAAAATCTATTGCATATCCATTTCTTTTATCGCAGTAATTCTTAACCTTCGGTAGTCTGCAACCCATGATTTCCCGTTAAACAATTCCGGTTTGAGCCTATCGCAGGCAGTTTCAATAATATCTGATTTATCAGTAGCAGTAACGTTCACAAACAGCCAGTTAAAAAACATTTCTATGAAATAGTGTAATCCTTTGATACCGTCTTTTAATTCTGTCGGTCTGTCAAAAAGCACAGCATAAATCAGTTCAAAACCGTTTGATTCAAGCAATCCTGAATATTCACCAATTGACGGATAATAAATTGTTTCCGGGATATCAGGATAATCTATCTTCTTAAGATCCATCATATCTGTCAAAGCAGTGATGATCCGGTTTACACATTTTTTTCCGCCAAGTTCGGCTACAAACCTGCCGCCAATTCTAAGATGTTTATTAATATTCTGAATTACCTTTTCTGCCTGTGGCATCCAATGAAGAGCCGCATTTGAGAAAACAGCATCAAACTTACGATCAATCTGAAATTCTTTTGCATCAGCAACGATAAAAGTAATTTCAGGATATTTTTCTATTGCCGCCCGGATCATTTCAACAGAGTTATCCAGACCAATGACTTTTTTACACGAATCAGAAATCTTCTTGGTCAAATCGCCGGTTCCGCAACCTATGTCGAGAATCGACTCATTATTTTCAGGTGCTAAAAGCGTTATTATTTCTTCTCCATACTTAAAAACATAGTCATGTTTTTCGACATATAAATTTGGATTCCAGGAATTACTCATACTTACTGATTTTATTATACTATTTTCTTCTTTCACCAGACTAAAAGCTTCAATATTCCAACGGATCATTATCTAAAACTTTAAAACTATGTTTTAGTGTTATCCGCTAAAATCAGCTCCTTTGGTTTCGATTAATTTTTTAAATATTCCTAATTCTTTTTTTGTTTGCCGTAACATTTTACCGCGAAGTAAAGGCAGTAACATTTTCAAATAAAAAATTTTTCCCTGTCCCGACCATGTTATACGCATTTCGGTAGCATCGTCCAATGATATAAGCATGGTCTCGACCCGGGCACTGATAACATCTCCCGAAACTTCTGATACGTATTTTTTACCGGGTTCACAGTAGATCAATTTATCTTCCATGATATAGGAACGGCCTTTTTGAGAATAGTGCAGGCGCCCGATTGAACCCACTTCACCCGGTTTTTGCTCAACGACCTCAAACTTCTCCAGATCGGTTTGCCAATAGGGAAAATTATCGGGATTCATCAATGCTTCAGTTACAATGTCAGATGGTTTATTGATAATAATACTCGCATTAAATGTTGTCATAATCTGTTCTCTGATTGTGTAGGAAAATTCCGATAATATTTTGGTAAAGAGCGCATGCCGCATGCATACCCGACTCGTTATTCAGCAGTACAAGTTAAGAATTTCTGTGCTCATATCAACAGAGACCCTTTAACTACGAGCAGAAGTACGTTTTCTCCGTCCGGATGCATTGTAACTTCGTCAGGATTCATTTTGTCTCCGTCGGGATGCATCGTAACTGCGTCGGAATTCACTTTTTCTCCGTCGGGATGCATCGTAACTGCGTCGGAACGCACTTTTTCTCCGTCCGGATGCATTGTAACTGCGTCAGAACGCACTTTTTCTCCGTCCGGATGCATTTTGTCTCCATCCGGACGCATTGTAATTTGTACTGGAGATTTTTTACACGAGACTGTATAAAAATTACATAATAATCAAATTCTTATTACCCGGATTCGGAATATTGTTGCATTATTGTTCCGTTTTCACCTGCACGATTCTCAGGTTATCAAGGGCAACACAGAAAAAGTCGATGAATTTTCCTCCCTCTTCTTCGGAAGGATTCACCAATGACCATAGCATATAGTTCGCAGCCCTGATTTGCGAATAGCTTTGTACGGGTATCTGGTCGTCGCTGCTAAGCCTGAATTCCGAAAGGGGGATATTGTAGGTCTCCCATTTTTGAGTAGTGAATGATCCGTCATATATAGTATCGTTCCAGGGCTGAAAATTGTATTTATAGGAGTATTCGATTATATCCTGTTCGTTAATTCTACCTATCTCAATATTATAGTAGC
>CAYUAV010000170.1:0-7330 GCA_964442665.1 uncultured Bacteroidales bacterium | reverse complement strand
CCCTATATTCCGGTATAAAAAGTTTTATCAATGTTTAAGATGGCATTTCAATAATCGTCAACATGGCCGATACTAAAAATCATTTACTCATGCCTTATAGTTATTCTGTCAGGGTTTCAATGAAAAATATGGTGTTAAAATTATATATTTGAACAGGTTATAAAATAGTATGTATGAAAAGAGTTCATTTATGTTTATGGAAAATCTGTCTTTCCGGTTTGATCTATTTGATAATTTCTTCATCACTTCTATGGAGCCAGACAGATGAAGATCCTTTTCAATGGTTGGAAGATGTTGAAGGTAAAGAACAGTTAGCCTGGGTTAACCAGCATAATTCTGCCACTCTTGAATATATTACCCATATACAGGACTACAAGGAGCGTTATGACTTTGCATACAACATTCTGACATCAAATGAATTACTGGTTTATCCCGAGAGGCATGGTAATTTTATCTATAACTTTTGGCAGGATGAAAACAATCCCCGTGGAATTATCCGCAGGATTCCGTTCGATAACTTTCTTCTGAATAAGAAAGACTGGGAACTGATACTCAATCTGGACAGTTTATCGGTAAGTGACAGTATCAATTGGGTATTTAAAGGGATTCAGTATGCTCCCGGCGAGAGCAGCAGGAGCATATTTTACCTTTCACCCGGTGGCTCGGATGCTTTGTATCTGAAAGAATTTGATCTTGATGCCCGTCAGTTCATTACTGATGGTTTCAATGTAGGAAAGGCTAAATCGGAGGTTCAATGGATTGACATAGACCATATTTATATTGCTTCTGATTTTGGTGAGGGTACTCTTACAACTTCCGGATATCCGCGAATTGTTAAACGCTGGGAAAGAGGTACAAAACTCGAGGATGCTGAGATTGTATTTGAGGTTCCGGCTGAAGATATGGGTGCAGGTCCGATTGTTCTTCATGGTCTGAACTCGGATTATGAGTTTATCATTCACTATTTTAATTTTTTCGAAAAAGAATTGTATTATATAAACGATACAAGCCTTATAAAATTACCGTTGCCCGAAGACTTCAATTTTGATATGCTCGACGATAATTTTATAATCTGTCCGTATTTCGATTGGGAAACTTCTGGCGGTATCGTTAAAAAGGGTACCGTTGTGAGTATTAAGCTTGATGATCTGTTAAAAGGAAAGACTGAATGTAATGTTTTGTATGAGGGAAACGAACGTACATCGGTAGAAGGGATCTATACTACAAGCAATAGTGTTATTCTTAATACCCTTGATAATATAAAAAGTGTTGTTTTAAGGTATATGCTTCAAAATGGAAGTTGGAAACAGGAACAGATAAACTATCCTTCGGCAGGTAGTATTGAAATTATAGACGTGGACAGGTTACACCCGGAATACTTCGTGACTTATGAATCTTTTATTCAGCCGACAACCTTATACATTGATAAGGCTGATGGTAATGATCCGGTTGCTGTAATGAGCCTTCCGGCTTATTTCGATGCTTCCGATTGCAGGGTAGAGCAGTTTGAAGCCCGTTCGAAAGACGGAACGATGATCCCTTATTTTGTAATTTATAAGGATGGATTGAAGTATGATGGTCAGAATCCGACTATTCTTTATGGTTACGGAGGCTTCCAGATTTCGGAGAAACCATACTATAGTGCTTCGCTGGGTAAATTGTGGCTTGAACAGGGAGGCGTTTATGTAATTGCAAATATCCGGGGGGGAGGAGAATTTGGACCCGACTGGCATAATGCAGCTATCCTTGAAAATAAACAGAAGTCATATGATGATTTTATTGCGGTGGCTGAGAATCTAGAATCGCGTAAAATAACATCGCCGCAAAAGCTGGGTATCACTGGCGGAAGTAATGGCGGATTATTAGTGGGGTCTGTTATGATGCAGCGTCCCGAATTATTTAAAGCGGTTGTTTGCATTGTTCCGCTTCTCGATATGAAAAGATATTCGAAGCTACTTGCAGGACAGAGTTGGGTTGCTGAATATGGCGATCCGGATAATCCTGACGAATGGGCATATATCCGCAAATATTCACCTTATCAGAATGTTAAACCCGATAAGTCCTATCCGGTAGTTCTTTTCCTTACTTCCACACGTGATGACCGGGTTCATCCGGGACATGCCCGGAAAATGACCGCAAAGATGGAAGCTATGGGATATAAAGTTTTCCTGTTCGAAAATACCGAAGGCGGACATGCGGCCTCCTATACCCCTGAGCAGCGTGCAAAGTTAGTTGCAATGAACTATTCGTTTTTTATGGATCAGTTGAAAGGAAAATAGGATTAAATTTTTCGTCAAGTTTGAAGTATTGAATTGTAAAGGGAGCTTATTGACACATAATTAGACAGGTAATAGTTTTCAGTAATGGTTTTTTCGCGTATTTTCGCAAATTGTAAATAATAATCCTTATTTAATTTTGTATGAAAGATTTCAATGTTGCCATTCTGGGATGCGGAACTGTCGGAGGAGGCGTGGCCAAAGTATTAACCGAACTACAGGACGAACTTGTTCACCGATCCTTGCGCAGGATACAACTTGCCAAAATAGTTGAATTAAATCCGAAAGCCGCCATAAAACGTTTTAATTTACCATCTGCGGTTTTTTGCGGTGGTGGTAAAGATTTGTCTACTGAAGAGGCTTACAAGTACATAAAAGAAATTCTGGCTTCGCCCGACATTGACCTCATAGTGGAAACCATCGGAGGCAGCAACGATTTTATCGAAAACCTTGTTTTAGATATTTGCCATTCAAAAAAACATCTGGTTACAGCTAATAAAGCTTTACTTGCCGAACGCGGAACGTCGATATATGAGGCTGCGAGAATAAATAATGTTACTATAGGATTTGAAGCCGCTGTGTGCGCCGCTATTCCTGTGATCAAGACCATAAAAGAAAGTTTTACCGGTGATATGATCGAATCGGTTTCGGGAATAATGAATGGTACCAGCAACTATATCCTGTCGCAGATGAAGAAGGAGAATATGGATTTTAAAGAGGCACTGAAGCTTGCCCAGGATAACGGATATGCCGAGGCAGATCCGACTCTTGATATTAACGGGCACGATGCAGGGCATAAGCTTGCCATTCTTATCCGACTTGCGTTCGATGTGGATATACCCATGCAAAAACTTTCTATTAAGGGAGTCGAGAATATCGGCAGAGAAGATATTGACTTTGCCCGCGAAATTGACAGTACTATAAAACTGATTTGCTTTGCTCAAAAAACCAACAATAAAATTTATGCTACGGTAAGTCCTATGGTGGTTAAAAACACCAATTTCCTTTCGGAAGTGAATGGAGCCACAAATGCAGTTCGCTTCATTAATAAATATGCCGGACGTCAGATACTGGTAGGCGAGGGTGCAGGCTCTTCTGAAACAGCAAGTTCAATTGTTTCCGATATTGTGTTTGCGGCCAGGTATGCCGGTCAGATAGCTCCCGAAGAAAAGGAGAAAAAAGTAAAATACGAGATTACTGATGCAAAGCATTTCGCATTTCCGTATATTATAACATTTGAAACAGTCGATACTCCTGGTATTACCGGATTGACTACGACTTCGATCGGGAAACAGAATATCAATATCGACACTGTGAGTCATAACCGGCATATGAAGGACAAGGCCCTATTTTCGATTGCCACCATGCCCTGTACACTCAAACAAATTGAAGATGCTATTAACGAAATAAAAATAAGTAATCCTAAAATGCTGTTATCCGATCCAAAGGTTATGCCGATTCTCTATTAAATTCAGAAAGGAAAGATTGTTTTGGTTAATCAGTGAAAACCCTGTTGAAAACCGGCATAATAGGCCTTTAATTGCATTTTATTTTCGGATATGCCATATAAGATAACAACAACAGATACATAAGGAATATGGACCCGGCAAAAATGTTTATTCAATTTCTGCAATCGAGTATAACTCCTGTTGCCTTAATATCGGGAGTTGGATTAATTCTGCTTTCGCTGACAAACCGTTTGAGCCGAACCATCGACCGGTCGCGACTATTGATTTCAGAACTCAGGACAGCAGAACCTTCCAGGAAAACGACTATTCAGAATGAATTGTTAATTCTGCACCGCCGTAACCGTTATCTTAAATCGGCAATGGGAGGCATCTCTTTTAGTATATTAACCAGCAGTTTGATGATACCGGTGTTACTTGTCATGAATATAACAGCATTTGATTTAAGTATTGTTGGCAGTTTATTGCTTGTGCTGAGTATTGGCGGAATTATCGTAGCATCAATTTACCTTTTTGCCGATGTCTCATTAACGCTTAAGGCACTCGAAATTGAAATGAACGATATTTAATACGCTACTCGTTAACTTCAACTTATGTGAAGATATTTTCGGATTACCTTTCTTTGTAGTATTAAAAGAGTCGACTATTCTGTCGACTCTTTAAAACACAAAAAATCCTCTTATCCCCCTGTAAATTGATGTATTTGCAGGCAGAAATAACTTTAAGCGTATAAACCAACAGATATTAATTACTACCTGAAACTTCCTTTTCGGCCTGAAGCCAATCTGACAATTCGTCTCCGTGTCCTCCGTTATTAATTCGTGCTTTATAAATCTCTTCGGCACGCATACGAATTTTTTCAGAATTTAAACTTCTTGAAGGAGTTACCTTCTTCCTTGCTGTTGCTGTTGCTGTTGCTGTTGTTGTTTTTTTTGTAGCCATGGCTTAGAAATTATGCAGTTAATTTTAGACGTTAATTAAATTCTTCATCATCGATTAAATCCAAGTAGTTAGTGCGTTTAAAAGAACTTTTCCTGTTTTGATCCTGTTTAACTCTTTTAGTTCTATCAACCTTTGGTTGATTTTTAAATGTGCGTGACATGATTAAAAGCATTAATAGAAATTTTCAGTATTAAGTTACAATTTTTAAGAAAAATAATCGAACAAATTTCAATCAATTTTATATCAAAATAACGAATAACCTCACAAAATGTTGATTCGTTTATAAAAAATTAACAAATCAGCCTATGGATTGAAATGGTAGTAAATTTTCCTCTCCGTCAATGATTGGATTTCTGAATGTTAGTATGCACAAGTTCTGTTACTGACTATATAACTATTCCTTCATATATCATAAAAATTAACACTTAATTAATATGGAATAACTGCCTGTATTTTGGCATACATTAAATTCAGCAGGATGTTACTGAGCATCTACTAAAAGACTTTCTTATTTTTGCAAGTCATCTGGCTGACTATCTCATGGATGATTTGCAGGATTTTATAATGAAACCAAGTATTAAAACCAACCAAAATGGCACAATACAGCAGAATAGAAACAGCTCTGGCAATGAAAGAATCGGGAATAGTTCCTGTTTTTTATCATTCCGATAGTGAAGTATGCATAAATATTTTAAAGGCTTGCTACGACGGTGGCATGAGAGTATTTGAATTTACAAATCGTGGCGATTTTGCCCATGAAATCTTTTATCAGCTACTGAAGTTTGCTATAAAGGAAATGCCCGGAATGATAATCGGGGCAGGTTCCGTTATTGATCCTTTTACGGCTGCCCTATATATACAGAATGGAGCCAATTTTATTGTATCCCCTGTTCTGAACGAAGATATGGCCCGGATCTGTAATCGACGTAAAATCCTCTGGTCACCCGGATGCGGCTCTGCATCCGAAGTTTCCAGGGCTGAAGAACTTGGTGCTGAGATCGTTAAAATATTTCCTGCCAAAGAAGTTGGTGGGCCTGCTTTTGTAAAAAATATTAAGGGGCCAATGCCCTGGTCGAATATTATGCCTACGGGAGGTGTTGACCCTGTATATGAAAATTTAAAGCAGTGGTTTAGTGTGGGAGTGTGGTGCGTAGGTATGGGATCGAAACTATTCCCCAAAGAAATCATTGCCGCAAAGAATTACGAGGTTATCCGGAGAAATATTTCAGAGGCCATGAAGCTTGTGGTTAAAGTGAAAAAGGATCTAAAATTAAAATAACACTGATAATCATTACTTGAGCATCTTGATGATTTATCCACATAAAAGGAGAAACGATGAAGTTAACAGGAAGTTAAAGTCTATTAGCCGGTGTAAAAAAAGTAGTTGCCGATCCTGATAAGAAGAATCGAGGAAGAAGTCTGACGGTTAGTGAAAAAAGGCTATCAGGCAAAATGAACTGGCAGATATTTGCAGATTTTCAAAACAAGGTTTGAGCGCAGGCTGATCAGATTACTCAACGGCATAGTCCTGTCCGTTTAATTACCGCATCATACGATGATTTGCTGAAAATCATATATTTATTCCCGGTATGGAAAGCTTCGGTATCAGAAAATTAAATCGTATCATCCTTTCTGTATTTTTTCATAATAATTTATAAGCATGTGCGTTCTTCAGGTAGATAATTGATAATTTAAATTCCTACTTGATTATGAAAACTAGAATAATATTTTTTATTGGAGTCGTTGTTCTTTCGCAAAGCTGTAAAAATGAACAACGGGTTGATCTGGATCGTGCACTGGATATTGCAATATCGCTCGAAAATAAACAACTTACTGAAGGTGTGCCCAACCTTCTTACCCTGAAGATGGAAAATACTTCGGATCGCACTGTAAAGGTTCCAAATAGTGATCTGGTTATAGAATTTACATCCTTTTCCGGTAGTGTTAAACGGGTTATCCCTCTTCGTGATATTGCTAATGGTACTTCCGACCTTGAACATCTGACGAGTCTTAGTTTGAAACCGGGAGAAGAAAAGGATATCCGTGTTGAACTGGGCAATCTTGTGTTTGGTAAATTACAAAATACGGATAATAAACTACCGGCTGATGATTACACCATAAATGTTTTTCTGACTGCCGACAAGGATCTGCAGGATTTGAGGTACGCCGACAATATCCGGTCAAATTACATCGATGTATATATTTATGATTAAACATTTTCGCTAACGTTGCGTAACTAGTCCGTAAACCGGGGTGAAGCCAGTAATAGCTGAAGTTGCTCCGGTTTTTTACATTAAAGTAAGTACTAAAAAATATTCTGAAATTCTATTTGGTTGCTATAATCCTATCATTTAAAATGAGATAATCATCACCTGAACAGTTCAAATCCTAACAAAAGTCATGAAATACCGGCAGGATTTAATTGTGAATATATTTACATTTGGCGCTTAATTATTTTCTACTAATTATCATCCATTGGTAACATGGGATCTCTTAATTGTATTTTTGCAGTAAGTGAAGTAAACAGAAATGGAAAACAGAATCGAAAGGATAATAATTATACCCTCGGAAGGTAATGATTTCGATGCACAGCTGTTGAGTATTCTCAGGCAGATTGAAGAATATTCCCAACATAAGGACCGGTTT
>CAYUAV010000169.1:0-7376 GCA_964442665.1 uncultured Bacteroidales bacterium | reverse complement strand
GGCATGCTCTGCAGGAAAAGGAACTGGATGACCTCTATGAAGAAAAGGAAGAATTGTACCGGGCAATCTGCCATAATCATCCCGAGAAATGTATCCTGACCAAAGGAGCCGAAGATTTTTTAGACTTTCTGTCTGAGAAAAAAATCATGCGTACCATTGCTACGGCTTCTTACTTGCCAAATGTTAAACTCTATTTCGAATTATTCCATCTGGAACGCTGGTTTCAACTTGAACAGGTAATTTACGATTCGGGCGAATATCGTGGAAAACCTTTCCCCGATATGTTCCTGGCAGCGGCCTCAGGAATAGGAGTGCCAGCTCAGGAATGTATGATTATCGAAGATTCGAAAGGCGGTGTACAAGCAGCACGGAATGCCGGAGCCAGAAGTATCGTAGCAGTTGATTTTGAAGAAAATCCGGATAAATTTTCGAAATTTAATTTTATTGATCAGATTATTGGTGATTTCAGGGAACTTAAAACCTGTTTTCAATCGTAATCTTAACTGTCTATTCCTGAAACGGCATTTACCTTTCTGTATAATTCATTTACCGGTAATACACCCTAACCGGCGTAAAATCATGTTTTCGTTTGTGAATTATTTAATTTCTTTGATGAAAATTTCTGAAAAATCAAAACTATGGAAACAATACCCCATATTTGTCCTGTTTGGGTCGGGTACATTTTAGCAAGTCCGTTACGTAAATTTTTTGAAAATCCCGCCAGACTTCTTGCCCCCTATGCCAGACAAGGAATGAAAATACTGGAAATTGGTCCGGCAATGGGATATTTTAGTATTCCGCTGGCAAAGATGACCGGTGAAACCGGTAAGGTATATTGCGTCGATGTCCAGGAAAAAATGTTGCAGAAACTTGATAAAAGAGCTGAAAGAAATGGAGTACGCAGTGAAATTTTATTACACCTGGCGAATCCTGATTCACAAAACATTGCTTTTTTAAAGGAACAGATCGACTTTTGTATACTGGCTTACGTAGTTCATGAAGTTCCAGATCGGTTTAAACTTTTTACAGAAGTTGCAGGTACTTTAAAAACAGGAGCTAAAGTTCTGCTTATAGAACCTAAAGGACATGTTGATGAACCTGCATGGAAAGAAACTCTCGAAATAGCTGAAAAGTGTGGCTTTTCGTTACACGAAATAGAAACTGTTAAGCGAAACTGGGCTATGGAACTGAGAAAACAATAGCAAATCAGAGATATAATTTTCTGTACAGGAAAGTCAAATAAATAGTTGTTTTATTTTTTTTTCTATTTCTGTTAATCGGCTTGATACTGATATTTATCCGTTAATAATCCAGGTAATCTCTGTTTTTTTACTAATTTATCCCCTGTATGTATAACATATGCGGGCAATGAAGAATAAATTATTCAAAAAAACATTGCTGAAAAACCTGGTAACCATCTTTATTCCTGTGTATCTGGTTATTTTGGCAGTACTCGTATATATTGCCCTCATCGATATAAAAAACCGTAAAACCAACGATCACATCATACGTGAAAATCTTTTAAAAGAAAACCGTACCATACTTCAAAATACTGTTGACCAGATTTATAGTGACATCTGTTTTTTGTCAGAAATGCCGGAAATTGTGCATTTTTATGATAATGAACCCCTAAATGCTGAACGGATAAAAAATCTGTTTTATGCATTTGCCAGGAACCGAAATGTATACCATCAGCTTCGCATTATCGACTCGGTTGGTTGGGAAAAGGTCAGACTTGATCTTCAGAACGACAATATAATTGTTTACAACACAGATCAGCTTCAAAATAAATCCGGACGATACTACTTTATGGCATTAAAATCGCTGACTCCCGGTGAATTTTATATCTCCCCTTTTGATCTGAACATTGAACATGATGCTATCGAGGTACCTTTTATCCCCATGCTCCGATTCGGGAAAAGTATAATAGATCCTGAAAACGGGAATCGGATTTTCCTGGTCGTTAATTATTTAGGGGATAATATGCTTAACCAGATCAGGAATAAACAGGTATCCGTCAATAAAACATGTTATCTGATTGATCAGAAAGGGTATTACCTTATCGGCCCGAATCCTGCTATGGAATGGCGTTTTCATTTTTCCGACAGTCTTACCAGCAATTTCATTCATTATTTCCCACAAGAGTGGAAGGCCATCCAAGGATTAAAAACCAGTGGCCATTTTAAAACAAAAAAAGGCCAGTTTACCTTTCTGAAATTTAACTTCTGCGATTATTTTCTTTCACAACCGGAACCGGCCAGGTATCTGATCCCTAAACCCTGCCGGGAGTGGACGCTGCTAATGCATACTTCAAAAACCCAGTATTATCAGTTAATATATGCTCCCGTACTTCGAAAATATCTGGTATTTGCACTTTCGGCTTTTCTATTTATTTTCATTTTTACATGGATATTTAGCAGTATCCGGATCCAACAGAGCGAAGCCCTTGAACAAAGAAGAATGCATTATCAGTTTTTAAATACCCTTATACAAACCCTTCCCCATCCGATTTTTTATATCAACCGGATTAACAATGAGTTCGGATGTAACCAGGCCTTCGAACTGTTGGCAGGAAAAAGCAAAGGTGAGCTGAAAGAAATGCGAATTGAGAAACTTTTCCAGAAAACAAAATCGGTCAAGAAAAGAAAAAAAATAAAAACATCGGGTAAAAAACCGGTTAAAATATCGGAGATACGGTTAAAATACCCCGATGGCAACATCCATAATCTGCTCTATTATAAAGCGACACTGCTGTTACAGGAAAAAAAGATAGGCCTTGTCGGCGTTTTTACCGATATCACTGATATAAAAACAACTGAAACAGCACTCCGCGATTCGGAGTATAAACTTCGGATAGCAAACCGAACAAAGGACCGTTTTCTGTCACTGATCGCACATGACTTGAAAAATCCGTTCCATGCTATTATGGGACTTTCCCATCTCATTAAAACCAACTACGAATCTATTTCCGATTGGGACAGAAAATCAATTGCCGGAAATATATACAATGCTGCCGAAAACACCTATCAGCTTCTGATCAATCTTTTGGACTGGGCGCGTTTGCAGGAGGGTAAAATTAAAGAAATTCCCCAGAAACTGGAAATCAGAAAAATAGCCGAGGAAAATCTGGAATTGATGAGTCTGAAAATTCTGGAAAAAAAATTACAGGTTACCGTCGATATCGATTTTGATCTTTCTGTAATAGCCGATAAAAACATGATTAAAGCAGTTTTTCGGAATTTGATCAGTAACGCCATTAAATTTACCGAAGAAAATGGCAGAATACATATTGCCGCCCGAAAAATGCTAAAGCATGTCGAAATATCGATTGCCGATAGTGGAACAGGAATTAATAAAGAAGATCTGAAGTACCTTTTCAGGATAAATAAAAAAAGTGCCGCCCCGGGTTATGATGTTCAACAGAGTACCGGTCTGGGTCTTATTCTTTGCAAAGAATTCGTCGAAAAAAATCTGGGTACTATCTGGGCTGAAAGTGAAGTGGGTAAAGGTTCCGTTTTTTATTTTACATTGCCGCCTGCCGAATAAATTATCATCATCTGTATTTCATCTGTCTTATCGCTAAAATTATTTAAGTTTACGCTTCATTTCTTTACGGTCATGAAACAAAAGATAGTAGTTTTATCAATCATCCTGGTTGTTTGTATATCGGTTTTGGATTCCTGTATAAATACCCAAAAAAAAATTGTATCGGACAACAATATGGAGAAAACGGATTCTTGTTCCCTATTTCCCTCCGTTATCTATGAAATTTTTATTCCGAAAATCGATACAAAATGCACCGACAGACCCTTACTAATTGTGATTGATCCTCATGGCAACGGTAAGCTGGCAATAAATAAGTTCAGACAAGCAGCCGAAGACTTTAATTGTATTTTAGTAGCCTCGAATACCATAAAAAACGGGAGCCAGGATTATGTAAGCACCATTAATTTACTGATCGACGATGCACGGGAAAAATATGTGTCCGGGAAAGTCCTTTTATTAGCCGGTTTTTCAGGCGGTGCCCGGATGGTTCTGAATTATGCCCAGTATTTCCCGGTTAGCGGTGTAATTTCATGTGGAGCATTGGCTTCGCCCGATCAGTTTAAAGAAATCAACATTCCTGTAATGTGTATTATTGGTATGACCGATTTCAATTTCGTTGAAGCTGCACAATATATTTTCAACCCCGAAAAAGCACCAAAGAGTTTAAGCATTCAGTTCACCGAAGATACTCATGCCTGGCCGGGAACAACAATATTAAGAAATGCTCTCGGACTCCTGCTTTTAAACCTGAAGAATTGTCCGGAATGCGCATCCCTGAACTTGCAGATGAAAGAATTTGTAAAAACTCAGAAAAACCGTTATGATTCACTGGTTAATTTAGAAAAATATATCGAAGCTGCTTTGCTAGCTAGAAATTTTGTAAAAATGGGTGACAAATCGTTTGAAGAGCGATTAGATAAACTGGAATACAATCCCGAATTTAATAATGCATTGGACCAGCTCAGGGAAAGTATACGCTTCGAACTCACAGTGCGAAATGCTTACTACTCTGCTTTGCAGGAAGAAAATGCAGTTTGGTGGGAACAGGAAATCAAATCACTTTCCCGAAACATAGCAAATGAAAACGACCCTTATCGAAGGTATGCATTGAAACGGATTAAAGGATTCCTTGGTATCATGTGTTATTCGTTAAGTAATAATAGCCTCAGGAATAATGATCTGGATACAGCCAAAAGGATATTAGCTATCTACAGGATAGTTGAACCTGAAAATCCGGATATGTTCTATTTCTCAGCGCTTTTTGAGTATAAAAATCACCATCCCGATCAGACTGGCAAATTCTTGCATAAAGCTCTTGATGCCGGCTTTTCGGATATTGTCATGATGAAAAAGGATTTCCCGCCGGAAATTGTATCTCCCATACTGAAAACGCATAGTGTATAGAATGAGGATAATTATTTTCCGGAAGAAACATATTTTGTGGTATAAATTCGTAAAAATCGCTTCGAACGAAGATCTATAATTTTTATTCATTATTATGCCATTCTCAATACCCTATACCATTGATTTCATATGAGCTGCCATGTATTTTTATAAGAAATATTAAAACAACAAATATCACTTTTACTCTATTAGATTTTCATTGCCTTAAGCAGAATATAACTGCAATAATAATCGATCATCCCGGTTGCGACAGTGTTTAACTTTAACGAATGGGTTATTATTATTAACATAATGATTCCCTTCGTGAAAAACTGACCTTATTAATTATCTGATTATGAGATAATAATTTTCTGGAAGTGGATTTTTTAATTGCTTTAAAAGAACTTCATTCATCTCTCAATTTTCTGCTATTAAAATCCTCCAGCTGCTTTTTTATTTTATTTTCAATAAAACTGCCAGTGCTCGCTGAGCTTCGCGAAAAGGTACGAAAATGTGATCGTGATCATTGGCGGCTACAGCATTACAACTAATTCCTTCTTTTGCAAGAGCATCTGAAACACGCGCTGTTAGACCAACTGCTTCAAGTGAAGAATGTACCATCAGGGTAATCCAGGCAGCAATAAAATTGTATTTCCAACCAGATGTATCGGCTTTATTACGATCCATTATCAATGTAATCCCTTCCTCTTCACGGAACATAGCTATAATATCTTTCAGCGGAATTTCCGAATCTGCCGGGCGGGAAACAAAAACATACTGACCTTCATGTAGCGAAGGTTTTAAATTCCTGATCAGGGTATTTAAACTCTTTCTGCTTGTCATATATAAAATAGAGATAGATATTTCCAAAGATATGAAACTCATTTTTGTCTTTGCCATAATGGTATATTTTTGCCTCTTTACCCAATCCGCTTATGAACAGGTTCAATAATACATCAAGGGGAATAATTTTTGCACTCATCACAACCCTGCTATGGGGTTTTCTTCCTATTATTCTGAAAATTGTCCTAAATCAAATATCTCCATTCGCTGTAACCTGGTTTCGTTTTTTCTCCGCCAGTCTTTTACTGATCGTGTATTATATAATTAAAAATCCTTCCGGACTGAGGATCTTCATACAACCTCCGCCAAAACTTATTCTGGCGGCAATATTTCTCGGATTAAATTATTTAGGATTTATTACCGGTGTGCACTATACTACTCCGGCGATTGCTGAAATTTTTATCCAGACAGGTGCTCTCCTTCTTGCTATATCCGGATTTATAATTTTTCACGAGAAAGTTATCCTGAGGCAATTATTGGGAATCGTTCTTGTTTTTGGAGGTATGGCTGTATTTTATAACAATCAGATACTCATGCTTGCAGAAAATGTATCGAAGTATCAGAAAGGCGTTTTTCTTACGATTGCAGGGGGCATTATGTGGACTTGCTATGCAATTTTACAGAAAGGACTTGTTAAGCGACACGAACCCTTGCAATTGAATGTGATCCTCTTTACCCTGCCAGCCATTGCATTAATTCCCTTTGTTAATTTCGGAGAATTCAGAAACCTGACACCGATTATATGGATGGTACTCGTATTCCTGGGAATTAATACGCTGATAGCCTATGGGTCACTGGCATATGCTCTGAAATATCTTGATGCGAATAAAGTCAGTGTTATTATTACGATGAATCCTATTATCACGTTCAGTGCTTTAGGAGGAATGATCCTGCTCGATATCAATTGGATTGCTCATGAAAAATTCACCTGGATATCTGTTGCAGGAGCATTTACAGTAGTTTCCGGCGTGATTTTAACCGTATTAAGATATAACCCGCATATTCGTAAAAAATAGGCTTTATATTTCAAATTATCTAGTTTTACAGCTTTTTCTGAACCGGATCATTCAGATACCACTTGCCTACTATCTGGTAAAGGTAGTCGGAATGAAAGAAAACGGAGTTTTTTATGCGATACTGATTTCCGAAGGAATACTGGCCATCATAGGTATAATCGTTTTTAAAGCGGGACTATGGAAAAACAGTGAAGTGTGATTTCTTATATCATATGCTTTTTTATTCCTAACTTTTCAGAAAGTTGAATTGCAATGGAATTTTTTGAAACTGATATCTATACTTACCTGTTACTGCCATTACTTATTGCTCTGGCTCGGGTTGTCGATGTATCGATTGGGACGTTGAAAATAATATTAATAGCGCGTGGTAACAAAATGCTGGCACCAGTGTTGGGTTTTTTCGAAGTGCTGGTTTGGTTACTGGCTGTAACACGAATTTTTCAGAATCTGGATAACTGGATATGTTATCTGGCTTATGCATTAGGCTTTGCTACGGGCAGCTATATCGGGATCAGAATTGAAGAGAAACTGGCCCTGGGTGTGCAACTGATCCGTATAATAACCCGTAAAGACGCCTCGAAACTCATT
>CAYUAV010000168.1:0-7394 GCA_964442665.1 uncultured Bacteroidales bacterium | reverse complement strand
TTTCTATAAAATTCCCTGTGAAGTTGATGTTCCTATACTAAAAAAAGTACAAAGAGATTTTATTTTTGATGATGAACTTCATGCTACATTCTATAAAAATATGGAATCGGTTGGACTACCCTTTTATTCAGCAGACTATCAGGTTAAAAAAATTGTATTTGCTAATGGAAATATACTAGCCATTGATGAAAAATACTATAATAATGAAACATATACCGATAAACAATATAAACGCCCTTCAAATCTTAATGGCGAATGTCCATACCTCATAGCAAGTGACATCTTGACAATACAATTAAATCATCTCAAAGCGCAAATTGACAATTTAATACATAAAACTTCACCAGCTTTGAGCCCTTTCATAAAATGGTATTTTAATTATTAAAATTTAATGTAATTAACAAAAACAGCATGAAGACTATTAAATCCCGTATTCCTGAAGGCGGAGCAATTGAAGACAGCTCCGATATGACCATGGAACAATACAGCGAAATCATGAAAAAACAACTGGGTAAGGAATATTTACGGTTTGGTGATAATGTTATAAGTAAAATCAAACCAATCCAAAATTCATTAGTATTGGAAATCGGGCCTGGACCCGGCTGGGCAGGTATCAATTTATTAAAAAAACGGAACGATTTAAAATTAGAAGGAATAGAAGCTTCATCGGATATGGTGCGTGTAGCTAAAGAAAATGCAACAAAAGAAGGATTGGCTGAAAGAGTTCTTTATAAGACAGGTATAGGTGAAGAAATGACCCATATTCCCGATCAATATTATGACCTTGTAATATCAAGAGATTCGTTGCATCATTGGGAAGACCCGAAAAAAGTTTTCACAGAAATTAAGCGAGTACTGAAACCCGGTGGAAAAATCTATATCCACGACCACCGCAGGGATTTGAATTTTTTTGGAAGGTTGATTGTAACTGTTTTTTCTTTCCTGATTGCCGGGGATATGGGAAAATACTGGAAATCATCCATTGCAGCAGCTTATACCAAAGAAGAAATAGAAACAATACTTAATGAAACTGACTGTAATGAATGGACTGCGAATACCGAACTAATGGATTTGGTAATTTCTAAAAAATAAACCTAAAAATAAAAATTATGAAAAATCAAATTGGATTAGATTCTGTTTATTCAAACCAAATAACAGAAAAATTAAATGTGCTTTTAAGTAATGTACAGGTATTCTATATGAATGTACGTGGTTTCCATTGGAATATTACAGGTAAACATTTCTTTATACTTCATGAAAAATTTGAAGAACTGTATAATGATTTAAATGAAAAAGCCGATGAAATCGCTGAAAGGATTCTTATGCTCGAAGGTAAACCTATCCATGCGTTTTCGGAATACCTGAAAATATCTGAAATAGAAGAAAAAATAAATGTTTCAACCGATACTGCTACGGTTAAAGAAGTTATAAATGGTTTACTTGTACTTCTAAAGTTCGAGAGGGAAATTGCACCTATAGCCTCTGATAATGGCGATGATGGCACTGTTGAATTAGTAACCGGTTATATCTCAGGTCAGGAAAAAATGATTTGGATGCTTAATGCTTTTCAGGAATAAATATAAAATTAAAATCATGGAAGAAATTCAAGAAAAACAAGTAGTAAGCATGCCTCGAATAGGTGAAGCAGCGCCTGTATTTAAGGCAGTAACGACCCAAGGAGATATAAATTTTCCGGCTGATTATAAAGGTAGTTGGGTTATTCTGTTTAGTCACCCGGCCGATTTTACACCAGTTTGTACCTCTGAGTTTATGACTTTTGCTAGTATGGAAGATAAATTTGCAGAAGCAAACTGTAAATTGGTCGGCCTTTCCGTGGATGGCCTATACAGTCACATTGCCTGGCTGAGAACCATTAAAGAAAAAATTGAGTACAAGGGAATGAAAAATGTGGAAGTGAAATTCCCGCTTATTGAGGACATAACCATGGAAGTTGCCCAAAAATATGGTATGATTCAACCCGGGGAAAGCAATACAAAAGCAGTAAGGGCAGTTTTCTTTATTGACCCCAAAGGCATTATCCGAACTATCATTTACTATCCTTTAAGCCTGGGGCGTAACTTTGATGAACTATACAGGGCACTGGTAGGCTTGCAAACTGCCGATGAATTTGATATAGCAACACCGGCCGACTGGCGCCCGGGCGATGAAGTAATTGTCCCCACTGCTGGTTCATGTGGAACGGCTAAGGACCGAATGGAATCGAAAGATCCGGATGTCACCTGTTACGACTGGTTCTTCTGCACTAAAAAACTCCCGAAAGATAAAATTGAAAAGGCAATTCTTAGGAAAAAATAAACCGGATGTAAACGGGATACTGTAAAATTTTATTAGATATCCGGTTGAATGGATTGAGAAGGATAATTATGCTTAATGATTCAGCAGGATAATTTATACTACTTCAATAATGAATGTATTTTTAAATACTTTGGTTGCCCAAGAATATGATGATTATTATCAAACCGAACTAGGAACAGCAACTGATAAAATTGAAAAGATAATTTTAAATGGTCATTTATTGCGGGTGCCACGTGGACACATGCTTGAACTAGGTTGTGGTACCGGCCATTGGACAGATTTTTTTTGCAGACAGGGTTTTCAGGTAATAGCTATTGACGAATCTGAAGCAATGTTGGATATTGCGGAAAGTAAAAAAATTAAAAATGCTGTTTTTAAAAAGGCCAATGCGGTAAACCTGCCTTTTGCCGACCAAAGTTATTTTGCTGTAGCTTCTGTTACCATGCTGGAGTTTGTTGAAAATTCAACAGAGGTTTTAGATGAAATCGACAGGGTATTGAAACCCGGAGGACATTTAGTTTTAGGTTGCCTGAATGCCCTGTCGGAATTGGGAAAAAACCATCATAATGATGAGGTTTTTAAACATGCCCGTTTTTTTACACCCGATGAAATAAGTCAACAGTTATCGCGTTTAGGGAAACCCGAGTTGAGCTATGGTGTTTTTTACTCGCCTATGTTTGAATTGTTGGACGGAACGGAAAAACAGAACACTGTACAACCAGCTTTTATTATTGCATCAGTACAAAAAAATAGTGGAAATGGAAATAACAGTTGAAATAAGCTATTACCCTCTTAAAGAAGCTTATAATAAACCTGTAAATGAGTTTATTGATGTAATTGCAAAGAATAAAAAAGTTATAATAGAGACAGGGACTATGAGTACAATTATTTCCGGTGGATATGGCAATGTGATGTTATTACTGGTTGAAACCATAAAGCCTTTCATGGAAAAATACCCTTCAGTATTTAACCTTAAAATCACCAATGCTTGTAAAACTTGTAAAAACCTGGGATAATGAATGGTATATACACGTTTACACTGGTAACAGAAAAGAAAAGAAGCAGAAGTTATAATCACAGGCCGCTAAACTCCTGAAAAGCTGGTAGAAATGGCCGACCTGGTAACAAAAATGAAAGAGGTAAAGTACTATTATATCAGTGAGGGGGAAACAAGGAAAGGTATTGAATATTAATTTTGTCGTCTTAAGTTGCATTTTTAAAGATCCAACAGACTAATTGGCCTAGAAGTATGGTAAAAAAAAGATAGCGGTTTCGGTTATTATTCTGTCATCATCGTAAGTAACAAGATTAGATTTATAAAGGCAAAACATAATTTTTTATTATTAATAAAACAAATCTTCCATCTGATTTTCTGGTTGAAAGTTTATATTTTGATTCTAAAAGTCAGCATAGAATATTCTCATTTTCTTTCATTCTCTATATAAGGTTTTTTTATATCTTGCCGTTTCTTGTGGGTTTAATTATTTGGATAATATGTCATTACTTTTTTTTGTTTCTTTTAAGCAAAAAAAAATATGCTGTTGTCGCTGATCCCAATAAATTAAAAATATCATAGTCTCATATTATAAAGTTAATACATAGTGAAAACTCTATTAAGTAAGGTGCGGGAATCCTATCTGAATGACCAGCGACTCGTATGCCCGCTGATGGGTTTCCCTGGGTTGCGTTTAATTAATAGCACCGTTAAACTTGCCCAGCAAAACTTCGGGGAACATTACAAAGTATTACAGGCCCTTATTAGTAAATATAGGCCAGATATGATTTTCCCCCTTATGGATTTATCAGTTGAAGCAAATGCAATAGGTATGTATACTGTTTTTCCGAAACAGGAAACAGCAACAGTGCTCAAAGAACAATTCAATATAGATGACCTGGCTTTGCATAAGCAAATTAATATAGCTTATGATAGCCGCTTACAAGGATATGTTGAAACCATCCGATTGTCACGATTATGTTTTCCCGAGAATATAATAAAGGGAGCATATGTAACGGGGCCCTATTCATTGGCCAGTTTAATAATGGGAGCTGAAGAGGCCTCTATGGCTGCAATAACGGAACCCGATAAGTTATTAAAATTATGTGAATTTTCTCTGGAACGTATCCTGGAATATATTAGACTTCTTGTTGGGGCAGGAGCAGAGGTAATCTGTATTTTAGAACCAACAGCAGTTATGCTTGGTCCCGAAGAATTTGAAAGATATTCTTCCGTTTTTATTAAACATATTAACATTAGCTATAAATATACCGACGTGGCAATGATTTACCATACCTGTGGCAATACCATGCATCTGATAGATAAAATGATAGAGTCGCAGGTAGATGCAATTAGTCTCGATTCTCCCGATGCCGGTGTCTTTCTTCCCGAAGTAGCTAAAAAGTTAAAAAATAATACAATTATAATTGGAAATATCAACCCTACAGGTACTATCTTAAAAAGCAGTCCAAGGGATGTTAAGAATGAAGTAAATGAATTATTACAATCCATGGATTTTTACTCAAACTTTATATTGAGCACTGGATGTGACTTACCACAGGAGGTTCCTTTTGAAAATATTGAAGCATTCATGGAAGCCGGCCGGCAATATCGAATCGGAAAAACAAAAAAATAGATACGTTTTATTCTTAATTTACGATGAATGCAGATATAGATTCTCTCAAAAAAGAAATTCTGCAATGTACCAGATGCCAATTGGCACAAACACGCAACCATGTTATTTTTGGCGAAGGAAATACAAATGCAGGAATATTGATTATCGGCGAAGCCCCCGGTAGGGATGAAGATATGCAAGGAAGACCGTTTGTGGGCAAATCAGGTCAGTTACTTGACAAGATACTTGCTGCATGTGGCTTCACCCGTGAAGAGCATATATTTATAAGCAATATTGTAAAATGCAGGCCACCAGGCAATAGGGTACCAACACTCCATGAAGCGGCCGTTTGTATGCCCTGGCTAATTCAACAAATCGAAATAATTAATCCGAAAATTTTAGTATTACTTGGCGCTACTGCTCTGAAATACATGGCAGGATCCACATACAGAATCACACGCGAACGCGGGAACTGGCTGAACATTCAGGAAAGAGTTGCCATGCCTGTATACCATCCTGCTGCTTTATTGCGCGACCCCGGACTAAAAAGGGACACATGGGAAGATTTTAAAAAAATAGTATTGAAATATCGTGAACTGGTGAATCCACATCATTATTCAGCATATATTTAAAATTAAATAATTATTCTTATTTATATGCCTTTTAACCTTCCTTACAATATTTATTCTTCAAAGCTTCCGTCAGGCAACATATTATCGGAATGATAATATCCTTTTTCTTCCATTTGGTACCTGATACAATTTTTCCAATCACCCTTGCAATACCATTCAATCCATTTTTATCCCAGTCTGCCATTTTCATAGAACCTTTTCATCGGGCATACTGAATACCATTTACATTGTTTTTGAAGCATATCATGTTATTCAAATATTTCTAAGGCAGCCATTGAAACAGCGAGTACCTTAAAAAAGCTATTTAATCCCAAAAGGCACTTTCAGTGATAAACTTATATTTCGGCCTGGATTGTAGTAATTTAATGATTTTAAAGTTGACAAGTGATCAAAATATTGTGTATCGAATATATTATGAACTGACAGTCCAATAATTATAAACTGATTCATAAGTCTGATATGAGCATTGGCTCCTGCATTTATGAGTGTATATCCATCTGTTTCGGTCTCATAAGACGAAGGGTGGTTCTGCTTTAAAGCTGTTAATGCAGAAATCCAGATAGTCGGGTGATCAAGAAATTTCATTTTTTGCCATTCCCCTTTTACCTCATAGCGAAATTTATGAGCCGGAATAAAAGGCAGGTAATCACCACTTTCTTGTTTCCCGGTTACAGTTGAATAGATACATTGAATATGTAACCATGGTAACATTTCCGGATGAAAGTGTACACCTGCTTCACCCCCAAATAACTCAGAAGAGGCTTGTGAAAAACGATATATCTTCAATCCTGAAAATGTTGTATCCGGTGTTGGAGAAATATAAATATAGTTATTAATATGATTATAAAATCCTGCTATATCTATTGAAAGATATTCTCCGTGAAAATGCATACTGGCATCGCCTTCGTAAGCATCTTCCGGCTTGAGGTTATCATTGCCAATTTCGAAACGGTTGCCATGTTCACCATTAGATGTTAACTCGGAAAGATTGGGCACACGATATGCTTTGGCAAGATTTCCCCTTAGTAACAATTTTTGGTTAATATTATAGGTTGCGCCTACAGAACCATTCAGACTCGTGAAATTTTTTAAGACAGGTGCATGATAATCTTCGATTCCGGGCGTACCCAATGCAAAAGTTTCAGTTTTATATACATCGAAACGTAATCCTCCCTGTATTTTCAGTCTGGTTAAAAAAGTATATTGCGCTAAAGCTAAAGCACCAATATTATTAATATTGGCATCAGGCAGGAATTGTGAAACCCTGTTGTTCTGGTTACGATTGGTTTGGTTCATACCCTGGATACCAATAATATATTCAGCTTTTTCGGCTGCAGGCAGAAATAGTTTCGATTCATAAGTTATTGTATTCAGGTTCATTTCTACTACCGGTTCGTCAAGAGCAGTTATTAATTTACGCAATGCTATCTGGTAAGCTAAATTGGTTTCCCATTTAAACCTGCCCAGGTAAAGTTTATTTTGTGATGAAAGCAAATGATACCCCAGATTCTGATACCAGACTTTATTTTTCCTTCCACGCTCAGTAATGAGAGGAATAACAGGAAGAACTGTCATACCTAAATCTTGCTTAAAATAGTCGTAATAAATTTTAAACGTTCCGTTTCTCCCGGTATATCCTGTATTAGCGCTAACCGATAATTCGTTGAACCTTGAGTTCGGTACAAAGTCTCCACCACCCTGCCTGTAATCGGCAAATGACTTATGGCTTACACGCGCACCTGCAAATAAATGATTTGATGAACCTTTAAGACCGAAACTGTTCACACAGCCAAGATTATTTGAGTGTAATTGCAATTGATAATCACCTAAGATTGAA
>CAYUAV010000167.1:0-7413 GCA_964442665.1 uncultured Bacteroidales bacterium | reverse complement strand
TGATGCATTAGTTTTTGACAACAAAGAAGAACTGATTTTAGCTTCAGCTTTTACAAGTTAGTTGTTTGCAAGTATTTCAAAAACAGTAACAGCAGTTGCCATTATGCAACTATACGAACAAGGATTATTTCATCTGGATGACAACATAAATAATTACCTTCCTTTTAATGTTGTAAATCCTTATTATCCGAATGATGCAATAACCTTCCGAATGTTGTTAAACCATACCAGCAGCTTAACCGATAATTTTTACAGTTCGATTAATCTTTACTGTTGGGGGTTTGATTGCCCAAAACCGTTAGGCGATTTTTTACGCGACTTTTTTGCACCTGCAGGTAAAAATTATTCAAACGATAATTTCTATAATTATAAGCCGGGCGAAAAAATAAACTATTCTAACAATGGTTACGTTTTTCTTGGTTACCTGGTCGAAGTAATAGCCCAAAAACCTTTCGACATTTACTGTAAGGAAAATATTTTTGAGCCACTGGGAATGACAAAAACTGAGTGGCGACTTTCCAACATACCGCTGAACGAATTGGCCATACCCTATAGTCCTTTATTTACACCTTCATCACCTCATTATACGTTTATTGATTATCCTGACGGAGGACTAAGGACTACCGTTATTGATCTTTCAAAATTTTTAAGGATGATGATTATGAATGGGAATTTTAATGGACATGAAATACTCAAACCTGAGACGCTAATGCTTATGAAACAGCCTACGCAAGAAATGGATGAAGATGGATATATATACACACTAGGATTGCTTTATTATAAAATCGGGAATTTTAATTTATGTGGTTTTGACGGTGGAGAACAGGGAGTAACTACCCTAATGTTTTATGATCCTGATTCGAGTGTTGGAGCAATTGTTTTCACGAACACAACGATGAGTTATCTCAGTTTAATTACCAGCGCATTAATTCAATACGGTGTAAAACAATGAAAAAATTAGCGACAATAGTTACTACAGTTTGCTTTGTATTAAATCTACAAGCACAGGAACTTACCAATAATCTTACTCCAAAAAATCAACGAATTGGTTTCTATATGGGTTACTATGGAAATAAAATCACTGAACCTGGAATACAAATCGGGGTAGAAGACTATTTAGCTACAACCCCTAATTACCAGGTAGTTGGAAGTTTATTCTCGACTTTTTTTAGTAAAGAAAAGCAGTATTATGCTTTCACAATCTCTCCCCGGATCGGTTTACGTTATACCGCTTCGTGGGGATTAAGCCTTGAATCGCACTTCGGCTTTGGGTATATATTCCGGCATTTTGCCTACGACCAGTATGAACTAAATGGCGATGGAAACATTGTTGATAAGGGAAATGCGGGCATTTCATCGATGATGCCCAATCTTGCACTGGGATTGGGGTATGATTTTTCACGTAAAGCTAATTTACCGTTAAAACTATATGTAAGACCCTCCTGCAGTATAAATTATCCTGAAGGCCATATTTTATTTCAGGCTTCTTATGCCCTGGAAGCTGGAATCATTTATATTCCGACTTTAAATCATAACAAATCAAAGAAATAAATAATCCTAAAATTAATGCCAAAGTACATTCAATATTTCTGTAAATCATTTAGCAGGATACATACTTCATCCGAAGTGGTTAAAATATTAGAATAGAACAAGAAAATAATTACAGCTAAATTCGATTTACAGGAAGATATTACCTCTCGTTATGAAAAACTCATAACTGTTAAAATGTGAATTTTCAATATATTACAAACTTTAAAGAATAACCAAATGGTCCCTGCAAGATTGAGATACCTAGTATTTAAAGAATTTATCTTTAAGTGAAAAATATTACTAAATTATACCTCTATGATCAAACGACTACTGGTTTCAATTTACATCTTTTACCTGGTTTCTCTCCCCATATTCTCACAGAAATTCACAATCAGCGGATATATCAAAGATAATAGTAACGGAGAATCGCTTATCGGAGCCACTGTTTCAGTTAAAGGAATGTATGCAGGAACAGTATCGAATTCCTACGGATTTTATTCGCTGACCCTGGACAAAGGAGAGTATGAAATCCTGTTTAACTATGTGGGCTTTACAGCGTATTCCATTCTGTTAAATCTCAACGACAACATAACATTAAATGTGAATCTCAATCCCTTGGTTGATGAAATTGAAGAAGTTGTGGTAAAATCCATACATGAGAATAACAACGTGGTATCACCGGAAATGAGCACAGTAAAGTTAAGTGCTGCTAGGATAAAGCAAATTCCGGTTTTCATGGGTGAAACCGATATCATTAAAATCCTGCAGTTATTGCCTGGCATAAAATCGACCGGAGGTTTGAGTGCTGGTATGAGTGTTAGGGGGAGCTCGCGCGATCAGAACCTTATTCTGCTCGATGAAGCTCCGGTATACAGCGCTGCACATCTGGGAGGCATTTTTTCGGTCTTTAATAACGATGCCATTAAAAATGTGAAAATATACAAGGGATTTATTCCGGCCGAGATGGGCGGTCGCCTGGCATCAGTTCTGGATGTAAGAATGAAAGATGGTAATACCAAACAATTCTCCTGCAACGGCGGTATTGGTTTTGTTTCAACCAGGCTGACAATTGAAGGACCTATGGTAAAAGACAAGGGCTCATTTATTATGTCAGGCCGGAGAACCTATCTTGATGCCATCATAGGAGCTGCAAAGAAATTGTCTAAAAATGATAACATACAGAACCTTCCTGTTCATTTTTACGATCTGAATACCAAACTGAATTATTCCATTAATCAGAATAACAGGATATATCTGTCGGGTTATTTCGGGCGCGATGTTTTTTCATATTCCCTCAGCGAAGATGCCAATACGCAATTTGACTGGGGAAACTATACCGGTACTCTCCGTTTGAATCATGTTTACAGCAGCCGGTTGTTTTCAAATATTACGCTCCTTGCCAGTAACTATGACTATCTGATGGATACAAAGTATGTTATAGGCCGGGAGAAAAAAACTTTTGCCTATAAATACAATGCTTATATCAAAGATTATTCTCTAAAAATCGATTTGGGATATTACCTTAATCAGAATAATACTATAAGATTCGGTGCCATATCAACCTATCATGATATAAATGTGGGCAAAGTCAGAGGCCGGCAGGATACCATAAACTTTGAATTAAAACTGCCTTCCTTTCCGGGATTGGAAAATGCATGTTATCTGAGTAATGAACAAAAAATAGGGACACATTTAGCACTGAATTATGGTATCAGGTATTCGTTATTTTTCAATACCGGCAATAATGATATCCATGTCGTGGATGATAATCATCATGTCATTGACACGATGCAATATAGCTGGAGAAAAACAGTATACCATGGTCCGGAACCCCGGCTCGGAATTACATATATTATCGACCGGAAACAATCGGTTAAAACCAGCTATTCACGCACCCGGCAGTATATGCTGATCGCATCCAATTCAACATCGGGAAATCCACTCGACGTTTGGATCCTCTCTAATCCCAATATAAAACCGCAACTATGTGATCAGGTTAGTGCAGGCTATTTCAGAAATTTCTTCGATAATAGTTTAGAAACATCGATCGAGGTTTACTATAAGAATACGCAAAACCAGGTAGCATTTAAAGAATTCGCAGAACCCCAGTTTAATGAAAATATTGAAGAGGATCTGCGTTTTGGTAAAGGCCATTCGTATGGTGTTGAATTCCTTATTAAGAAGCCGGAGGGAAAGTTGAACGGATGGATCAGTTATGATTTTTCTGTTTCCAAAATTAAAATCGGGGACATACAGGAAAAAGGCTGGTTTTACTCCCCATACGATTCGCCTCACGATGTCACGCTCGTGATTATTTATAATCTTTCAAAAAGAATTGACTTTTCCGCTAACTGGCTCTGGAAAAAAGGACAGCCTCTTAATGCTCCATCGATGCGATATGAATACGGGAATTTAATTTTACCGCTGTTTCCGGGTCGTAATCAGGACCGTCTGCCAGATTATCACAGACTCGATATGTCGGTCACATTGCATCCTGTATTCAGTAAAAAAAGAAAATGGAGCGATGAACTGATTCTTTCTGTTTATAATGTTTACAACTATAAAACACCTGATATAATCTACTTTAAAAGGGATGAAGAAGATTATTACAGAACCGAGGCCATGCAGGTCACTTACATTCCCTTCTTCCCCTCGTTAACCTATAATTTTAAATTTTAAATTCCGATCATCATGAGAAGCCTGATATATATCTTAGTGTCTATATACGCCATCGGAGTATTAACATCATGTGAAAAAGAAATTCAATGGGATACGGAAGAGATGCCTGTAATGCTGGTGGTCGAAGGTTCTTTTACCAATGAGTTCAAAAAACACCAGGTAAAATTATCGCTGTCAGCTGATTATTTCTACAACAAACCGACTCCAAAAGTTGCAGATGCCATAGTTACTATTTCTGATGGAACCCATGTATACGAATTATCTGAAAATCCTGCTGGTTCAGGTATATATGAGACCCTTGATTCCGTTGCAGGCGAACCCTGGAAAACATATACGCTTGATATCCGTCTCAGGGAACCTGTAAATCAAACGACGCATTATTACGCTTCAGGTGAAATAATACCAGGTATTAAATTGGATAGTCTCATAGCCTTAATCTACGAAAATCCGGTGTATTACTCAGGCGCCGAAGACATGGATTCCTTACTCATCATAATAATTGCATTAGGCCAGGAGCCACCCGGAATAAAAAATTATTATCAGCTCGATCTTTACGACAACCATACGCTAATTAACGACACTATTGATGAAGTTGTGGTTGTGGATGATAGAGAAGGCATGAATGGGGAATACGCAAATTCATTCTTCTTTTTTAAACAGTTTGATGCCGGCGATACAGTCCGGTTCGATATAATTTCAGTAGAAAAAAGTTACTTTGATTTTATTACGGGTATACAGAATATTGCAAATCTATCATTCGATCCTTTCAATATGTCAGGACCGCCGGCCAATGCGGTTGGAAATATTCGGGGAGCTGAAGCAATCGGATTTTTCAGGTTGGGTTATGTAAGTAAACAATCTGCCATTGCTCAATATTATATAGAAGACTGATACTATCCCGATACGCTGATATTGTTGCGATAACTTTAGGTTATATTTCACCGATTTTGTATACGCATAGCGGAATCCTGAGCTGTCTATTCATTGGATCAAATAATACAACAATCCTATGAAAACCAAAGCCGTATTATGTAATCTGTTTATTATCATCTTCTTCATACAAATACAGGGTCAGCAACACATTGAAACATCCCGGTCAAACAAAGATTTCGATTACATTTCCGCTTTTATTGATACACTGAATCACCTGGCCGATGCTACCGATAATGAATATTTCCGGTTACATTGCGAATCGATGGTTGCCGTGATTGAATCGAAGACCTCTTACACATCATTCGATTCGTCTTTGCTGGAAGATACCTATCTGGCATTTAATAATGAAGCAGATACCTGCAATGCCAAAGACCTGTCGACCTACCTGAAACGTCGGCGCTCCTTTATACTTTCATGGGTTTCGCCTACCGATGGAGCTATTTCGTTCACATGGATGAAACCACCGGCAAACTGGGATCCTGACGAAGAATACCCGGTTTATATACAGCTTCATGGCCTGTGGGACGTGGCCAGTAACCAGATCCAGTACCTTACCTACCCCTACCTGAACAATCCTTCAACAAGTATAGCCTTTGAGGACGGATACCTGCTCTCTCCCTGGGGACGGGGTAACCTCTGGTACCAGGGAATATCAGAGACCGATATATGGGAAGGACTGGCTGCGCTCGAAGAAATTGTATATGTAAATCCGGCAAGGAAATATTTGTCGGGCCACTCAATGGGAGGTTACGGCGCATGGCACATCGCTATCGGATCAGCCAATACATGGGCGGCTTTGGGTATTCATGCCGGAGCGCTCTGGTATGGAGGATCAGCAGAGCTCAATTCATCCGTCGCTGATATATTGAAAGACGTTCCTACCTATTTTGTGTGCGGTACCAACGACGGTTTGCTTTCTGTGAATCAGCAGGCCTATGACCTGTTGCAGCAGGCAGGTAATCAAAACCTGGCATTCGTTACTTTCGAAGGCGGACATGAGTACATTGAAGAAAATGTGATCGATATGTATCTCTGGATGAAAGAATTTGTCAATGATGACTGGAGTGATATCGATAAACATGATTCACCTGTAACAGACAGAGGCAATTACATGAATTGTAAACCTAATCCGTTCCATGACAGGATAGAACTTCAATGCTCCATTCCTTTAAGCGGACCCATCAGTCTGGAAATCTTTATGGTTAATGGGAAAAAGATAGAAACCATTGTTGAAGGTGAATTAATGGATGGACAGTATATATTTCATTGGGAACCTGAACATTTACCCAATGGAGTTTATTTTGCCGTATTAAAAACAAAATGTTTGGTCGAAACCTTAAAATTGATCTATTTCAAATAGTACAGCTATTATAAAATTTTTCTTCCAACACTTTATAATGATCTTCAACAACCAGAACTTATACGATCACATGAAAATAATTTCACGTTTTGCTGATCTCGATTCGCTGATATGAGCTCATATTCTTCAGTTTTTCAGGGATACTTCTGACTATTTACTCTTGAAGAACTTGAATCATACGATGGAAGGGAGGGCAGGCCGGCCTACATCTGTTATAGTAATACGATTTATGACGTTACGGGAAGTTTTCACTGGAAGAACGGAAACCACTGGGTTGTTCATCAGGCAGGTTGTGATTTGACCGAAACCATGGATAAGGCACCTCATTTTGATGATGTTCTAGCAAAATTCAAAGTTGTAGGCAGAGTAATGAAGAGATAATGTTTGGTTCACTCTCAATCCCGGGCAATTATTCATCCTCCTGATAGTATTGAACCCTTTCGGGAACAATATTGTTTTTACAATATCTGTAAATCTAAGACAACCTTTAAGTATGTGCACTATGTCAAACAAAACTTAAGATCATACTATTCTAAAAACAAGTTCAGTAAATCTTACAAAATGAAACACACCACTATTAATTGGATTTTCATATTTCTTTTTATCCTGGTTTTCCCGCAAGCTGCCAACGCCCAGGATGCATCCGACGAATTTAATGGAATTGCAGGCGATAACTGGCATTTTGAAACGATCGAAACACACACCCCCTTTACACCTTTTGGTACCAATTATTACGACCCCGATAGTTACGGAACCAATGAAGTATGGGATAATCCCTCCTTCTATGCGCCTAATGTGATCGGTAATTTCGATTCGTTACGAACCCGGGGTCATTTCTCACAATTACAGTCGGTCGGCGTAAATATCGTCCGTATTTTTCTGTCGGTAATAAAATTTGAACCCACGTTGTA